>CAXHFO010000178.1:0-3717 GCA_964015895.1 uncultured Candidatus Poseidoniales archaeon | reverse complement strand
GCAGTATTTTTAGCAAATACAACCGCTTCAAGCAGACTATTCGATGCTAATCGGTTAGCTCCATGCATACCTGTACAAGCGACTTCGCCGATTGCATAGAGGTGGGGCATAGGTGATGCTTTATTGCGTAATTTCGGTCTTCCATTTCGGTCAACATCTAGGCCTCCTACGATATAATGTGCAGCAGGAGATATTGGTAGATGGTCAACACCAAGTCGTAGATTATACTTGTCAAGATGAGTTTGCATGTTTGGAAATGATTCTTCAAGCATTGCTTCATCTAGGTGTGAGGTCACGAGAAAGACATTATGTTCACCAGTTTTTTTGAGGTTATCATCAATAGCTCTGGCAACTATGTCCCGAGTTGCCATTGAACCTAATTTGGAGAATTCAAGTGTGAATGAATAATTGCTTGGCGCTGGGACTTCTTGACCGAGTTCTTTAGCTGTCTGACAATCTTTTTCCCACATTGCTAATCCTTGTTTATCTAGGATTACTCCTCCTTCACCTCTCAGTGCTTCAGTTATTAGGAAAGGTCGGTCATTTTTGACTGTTAGAGCAGTAGGGTGGAATTGAATAAAAGCCATGTCCTTTACCGCAGCTCCACACCTATAAGCCATCGCAACACCATCTCCAGTAGCAACTCCAGGATTGGTTGTCTTAGACCATAATTGGCCAACTCCTCCAGTCGCTATTATGACGCTATCAGCCTTAACGGTAATCACTTCTCTAGATTTTTGGTCTAAACACCATACTCCACATACTCCATGTTCAGGATTACCATAATCTCGTTGAATCAAATCTATTGCTAGAGTATTTCGCATCAATGAAATGTTGTTATGATTCTTTGCCGCTTCGCTTAAAGCCCGTTCAATTTCCCGGCCTGTAGCATCTTTTGCATGTAATATTCTACGTTCTGTATGGCCTCCTTCCTTAGCCAATTTAAACTCGCCTTGCTGGTTCTTTTCAAACTGAACTCCTATATTTACCAGTTCAAATATGCACTCAGCAGCCCCTTCTATAACTTCTCTTACCATATTTTCATTGCATAAACCATCTCCTGATTTCAAGGTATCTTCAATATGAGATTCTTTAGCCCCGATGTCTGTTTTATCTAAGATTCCAGCAATTCCACCTTGAGCCCAATTAGTTGAAGAATCTTTGAGCCGTTGTTTGGTGATAACAGTGACCTCATGTCCAGCATTGGCTAATTTGAGTGCTGAAAACAATCCAGCAATTCCACTGCCGATAATCGCAATGTCAGACATGGTAAGCAAACTTACCGAAATGTTACTTCCTTTTCAATTGTTTGAGCGATAGACCTATCAAACTAATTCAATGTGGAGAGCCATGGGCAGCCTAAGGCGTAATCTCGCAACCATCATTGGCTTCTCTATGGTCGCATTTGTCATTGCAAATGTTCAATTTGGCATGGTCGCACCACAAATTATTGAAGGTGCAGATAGTTCAAAGGTCGACGTGCTCAAAATGCTTGAACCTCATTGTGCTATTTCCGAGATTGAATCTGAATTGGCTGAAGGAAATGACAGTTTTTGTCTAGCAGATGCCGGTGAATGGAATGGAGCTGATTTGTTGTTATTAGCTGAAGGCGTATTCATGGTTTTTGTTGGTAGATTCAAATTCCCCCAACAAGGTAGGTGGGCAAAACGGCTTAGAAGATTGGCCTTTATTAGCGGTTGTACGCTATTTGCACTGGCAATATTAGATCGATTTGAAGTCTTACCAAGGTCTGTGGGCTCTGAAGGTATTGCCGAACTAATACCATTAGATGTATCACCATTGTTTGTTCAATTAGGGATGGCGATAGTGGGGGCATTCATGATGCGTGGCCCTAAGTATTGGGAAGCAGAAGCCGTTGATTTAACCAACAAACGATTAGAAAGTCGCCGTGCAGTTGCAGACAAATTCCGTTCCAAGTATGGCACTATTGCCAAGCCATTGCCAGAATTACATGGTAAACAACAACGAGTAGCCCGCTCACCATTGATGCATAGAGATTCGAAATTATCAATGCAACGCTCGGCAAACTCTGTCAAAGTTAAAGCAACATGTCCTTATTGTGAAGGTGCAGGTTGTAAAAAATGTAATTTTACCGGAAATATTTAGTCCCATTCGGGTAAATTTGACAACTAGTAAAAACGCAGTATTGAATGCTCGACACTAGTATACTTTAAGACCTTTAGAAATCCGCTCTAAGGAATAAGGTCGGAGTTTATTTTCCGCTTGAGGGATTGGGTATGTATCTAAAAGCACTTGAAGTTTCAAATTTCAAATCATTCAAAGGAGAGGTTACTATACCTCTAGAGAGGGGTTTTACGGCTATTACCGGGCCAAATGGGTCTGGAAAATCGAACTGTGGAGATGCAATACAATTCGTACTAGGCCCTAGGTCTAATAAAACGATTCGAGCTCAAAATTCTAAAGATCTGATTTTTAATGGTGGAAATAACAACAAACCAGCAAGGTCCTGTAATGTTACTTTGGTTTTTGCCAATCCGACGCTAGATAATGGCCGTCGAAGACTTCCAGTCAATCTAGATGAAGTTAGAATGTCCCGTTCAATTAGACTTACAAAAAGCGGTAATGTCGTAACAAACTACCACCTGAATGATGAGGAGAGTTCACAAAAATCCTTTCATCGTATTCTTGGTGCAGCAAACGCTAGACCTGATGGGTATAACATTGTCTTGCAAGGAGATGTTACGAGTCTAGCAAAAATGACAGCTAAAGAACGTCGAAAGGTATTGGATAGCGTTGCTGGAGTCACGCTTTATGATGACGAGATAAGGAAGGCAGACCGTCAAAAACAAAGTGTTGAAGACTATATTGAACGAATTAAACTGTTGGAAGACGGTCAAAAATCAAGGCTTAAAGATCTCAAGAAACAAAAAGACCTCGCTATCAAAGTAAAAGACTTGGTTGAAGAGTTAAATCAATCAAGAATTATTGCCTACCAAGCGAACTATGCAAGTCAATTAGCAGAAAAGCAATATCAAGTTGATGAACAATCTAGGTATCTGCAAGAAGCAAATGACTTGGATTTACAGGTGAAAGAAGGTTCAAAAAAACTGCTTGTTTTAGACGACAAAGTAGGTGAATTACAGAGACAAATAGAAGAATTGACTGGCGGAGAAAACAAAGGACTCAATAAATTAATTTTTGATCTACACTTGAAAATAGATACTAATAAAGATCGTATTTCAGATGCTGAAAGTAAAGACACAGAAGATAAAAGTGAACTTTTAGGTCTAAATGAGCAATTGGAAATTGCGGCATCTGCCTTAGAAGAGTTCATTGAAACTTTAAATTCAGCAGAAACAGACCTTGAAAACTCTAAATTATCACTGGAAGAAGCCAAATCAGAAGAATTGGCAGTTCAAGAAATAATGGAATCTTCTGGAGATGAGAGTGCAAAATTCTCTCAACAACTTACTAAACTTCTGAGTGAATTAGCTTTAGCAAATGAAACACTAAATGTGGCGCAAACTGAGGTAAACCGTACTGCTGCCCAAGCAGAACTAATCTCAGAGCAATTATCTAATGCACAGCAAGAATCAGAAGAAAACCGATTAATAGTTGGGGAATTAGAATTACAGGGCGAAGAGTTTTCTGGGCCAAATTCCACAGTCGACCGAAATAAGTTGTCAACCGATTTGATAAATGCTCAAAGGCTGTCTCTTATACACATCTGACGCT
>CAXHFO010000177.1:0-3736 GCA_964015895.1 uncultured Candidatus Poseidoniales archaeon | reverse complement strand
GGATTCAAGTCTCCGCCGCTAAATACAACACTTAGAGTCCCAGAAAGTATGAAAGTAACAATCGTCATGTTAACTCCATTACGATATTCCTGAGTCAATAGTATGCCACTGAAGATGAACAAAGAGGCGACAATAAACGCCACAGGGGCCAATATCCAGCCTAGACCACCATCTCCGAACGCAGCAAAAATTAGTGCCCAGAACATTCGAAAAATTCCGTAAAGAATTATTACAGTTCCAACAGCCGACACTGTGCCATTACTTTTTGAGACAACAATTCCTTGTGGGGTCATTCTACCATAGACAACTTGAGGGCTGACAGGCATTTGTCCTGACATGTAATTGACTGGAGTTGAGAATGTTGTAGGCTGATAGTTGGGGTTTGTTGCTTCATCTGCTTCCATCAAACGAATAATAACCTCATCTTTATTTCCAGAAACCTTCAAACCTCTATCTTTGCACATTTTTTTCAAATCAAGCAAAGTCATTGTGTCGTAAGACATAAAATTTCTACATCAGTCTTACATTTATACTTATAGCCTACAAAATGTCAGGCTAAGCGATATGTATTGCATGGCCAAGAGTTGCTAAAACAGCCTCATGAGTCATTTCAGTCATAGTAGGGTGTGCGTGAATAGTACCAGCAATATCTTCTAACAAAGCGCCCATTTCCAAAGCCAAAGTCCATTCGCCAACAAGTTCACTAACGTGAGTTCCTACTGCTTGAATACCTAATATTCGATGGTCATCTTCTCTGGCACATACTCTAACAAACCCTCCGGTCTTTTCAGCTTCTTGAGTTAGTGAGCGACCGTTTGCGGCTAGCGGGAATTTCCCAATAATTACTGGATGGCCTGCTGCTTTTGCTTCTTCTGGTGATAATCCAACACTAACAATTTCAGGTTCGGTAAATACAATTGCCGGAACTGCCACAGGGTCATATTCCCTTTTGGCGCCAGAAATAATTTCTGCAACCATCTCTCCTTGGAAGGAGGCAACGTGAGCAAGCATTTCTCCTGAATCACAAACATCACCAATTGCATAAACACCTTTCATATTGGTTTCACAACGGTTGTTCACCTTGACAAAACCTCGATCATCTAAAGCTACACCAGTTGGGTTTAATGCCGCAGTATTCGGCTTTCTACCCACAGTAACTAATATTTTGTCAGCGATTAACTCTTCAGGCTTAGTTCCTTCTTTAGCATTCTTGTCGACATAAAATAGTTTTGTGCGACCGTCTTTAGTATCTTCACTACCTTTAGCAAAGACACCTGTATGTACCTTGATTTTGTTTTTCTTAACAAATAATTCGAGTGGTCTTCTCAATTCTTTATCAAAAATCGGTAATATTGAATCCATTGCTTCAACAATTGTCACCTCTGAACCCAGCATTCGGTAAGTTACACCAAGCTCTAGGCCAATATATCCGCCACCAACTACAACAACATGTTTTGGTAACTCTTCTAATGCTAATGCTTCTCTAGATGAAATCACATTATCGTTAAATTTCATGAATGGCAATTCAATCGGTATAGAACCATTGGCGAGAATTACATTTTCCCCTTCAATAATCATGGCCTCTTTACCAGATCCTACCTTGACAGTTTTGGCATCTTGAAACTCAGCCCATCCGTTAATTAATTCTGCGCCAGATGACTTCAACAAATGCTCGACACCCTTGTTGAGTTTGTCTACAATATCGTCTTTCCATCCGACCATACCTGGCATGCTCAGTTCGGCTGGGCCAGGAATTGAAATCCCCATATGCCCAGAATCCTTAGCATGCTTGGCTAAGTCATGGAATCTATGTGCAGCATGAATTAGCGCTTTAGAAGGTATACAACCACGAATCAGGCAAGTTCCGCCAGCCTTTTCACCTTCGACAATGATGGTTGAAAGTCCGAGTTGTCCAGCCCTAATTGCCGCAACATAACCTCCAGGGCCCGCTCCAATGACTAATACTTGGCATTTTTTTGTCTGCATAATATCACTCACATGAAGATTGTAGCGGGGTTTTCTAGATAGGTTTTGACTCTTTGAACTAAAGTAGCCCCATCATGTCCGTCTACGACTCGATGGTCCCATGATGAAGATAGATTCATCATTCGTCTCACGACAATCTGCCCATTTCTTACCACTGCCCTTTCTTTGGCGTTATGAACTCCTAAGATTCCCACTTCTGGTTTATTGATTATTGGAGTTGCACCAAGTCCACCTAGTCTACCTAGGCTGGTTATGGTAAATGTTGAACCACTCAAATCATCAGCACTTGCTTTACCTTCTCTAGTGGCAGATGTGACTCTAATCATTTCTCCAGCAGACTGCCAGATGTCCATGGCTTCGACATGCTTGACCACAGGAACATAGAGTCCTCTATCAGTTTGTGTGGCAATACCTAGGTGGATAGCTTGATGTCTAGTTACTAGATTTGCCTCATCATCGAACAGAGCATTACATTCCGGGCTCTCCCGTAGTGCTTTGACCAATGCTTGCATGATGAATGGTAAGTAGGTTAATTTCGGCGCACCTTCAGGTCTTGTTGCATTGAGATGTTGTCGTAATTCCTCTAGAGCGGTAACGTCAACTTCCTCGAAATATGAGAAATGTGCAATACTGCTGTACGATGCCATCATACTATCAGCGATTTTTCTTCTAAGTCCAATCACCTTGATTTCTTCAGTACCAGTTAGTTTTGTCTTAGTGCTTGAGCCAAGTGGCGCGAAACTAGTTGCTCCACCCGCTCCTCCAGCGATGTGTCTGTCTAGATCCCCGTGGCTTATTCTACCAGCAGGTCCCGATCCTGCGACTAGTTGCAAATCGATATTGGCTTGTCTTGCTCTCTGCCTTACTGCAGGGCTAGCCAGTGCTTTTGTCCCTGCAGCCCGAACTACTGGTTCTGGTGCTGAAACAGGTTCTGCAGCCTTTACTGCGACCGGTTCAGGCTTTGGTTTGGTGGCTTTTTCGACTTTAGGAGTTTCTTTTACGACTTCTTCTTGTTTTGCTGCAGGTTTACTTGATGCATTGCCATCTCCATCAACTTCAAATTCTATGCATACTTCTCCAACAGGCAATATGTCGCCAGGCTCTCCAATAATCTTAGAGACAACTCCATTAACTGGTGAAGGTATTTCCACAGTGGCTTTATCGGTCATTACCGATAGAATGGGGTCATCTTCTTTAATCGAATCTCCGACTGCAACCATCCATTCAACAACTTCTCCTTCAACAACTCCTTCGCCTATATCTGGTAACTTAAACTCATATATTCCCATTATTATTCCTCCTGTGTTTGCTTTATTGCATCAGCAATTCTTTCTGGACTTGGTAAGTAATCCCACTCTGTAGTATGTGGGAAGGGTGTGTCCCAACCAGTGACACGAATGATTGGAGCCTCTAGATGATAGAAACATCTCTCCTGAATTGAAGCGCTCATCTCCGCACCAAAACCACTGGTCTTTGGTGCTTCATGAACGATAACGCAACGCCCAGTTTTCTTGATTGAATTAACTACAGTATCTCTGTCCCAAGGTACTAAAGTTTGTAAATCGATCAATTCACAATCAATTCCTGAATTCTTGATGGCTTGTTCGGCAACATGCACCATTGCACCCCATGATATGACTGTACAAGCAGAGCCTTCTTTGACAATTCGTGCTTCTTCAAGTGGTATTGAGTAGTATTCCTCAGGCACTTCCCCGTCTGGGTGGCTATTCCATGTAGGAACCTTGTGAGG
>CAXHFO010000176.1:0-3753 GCA_964015895.1 uncultured Candidatus Poseidoniales archaeon | reverse complement strand
CAAATACGCTTGTGTTAAATGACCGTAGAATCTACTACAAACACGACCCTTCAATCGGTGTATCTTATCTTCAAGCCTTGCACAAGGCTCAGGAGGATAAGGGTGCGCTAATTGCTAGTGGTGCCTACCGTTCGCCACCAATGGGTGGTGTTCACAAAGGGGCTGCAGCAGGATTAGCCCCCGCTTACTCATTCTCATCATACGTAGCCGAAGTTGATGTAGACGTTGAACTTGGTTTGGTAAAATGTACTAATGTCTGGGCTGCTCATGATTGTGGAAAAGCACTCAACCCATTGGCAGTAAAAGGGCAAATTATCGGTTCATGTCACATGGGCCTTGGACAAGTTTTGTCTGAAAAGATGGTTTATGGGCGCACAGGTCATCTACAAAATGCGAATTTACTAGAATACAAAATACCTTCAATTCACGAAATGCCTCATGTAGAACCCATAATCATTGAATCTTGTGACCCTGAAGGGCCATTTGGCGCCAAAGAAGCTGGAGAAGGGCCGTTATTGCCAATTTTACCAGCGGTTGTCAATGCTGTTTACGATGCTATTGGTGTACGTTTCAGAGATTTACCACTTACCCCGGATGTAGTTTTCAAAGGCATCGAGAAGAAGAGACGATCACTCAAGCTTGAAGATAGTTTAGATTTGCCATCACCAAGACTGGAACACGGCCCAATGCAAGAACCACTAATGCAACGCGCAGCAGAACACAAAATTAGGGACAAGGCGCGCCAGAGGACACAAGATACCTCTCACTATGTCAACGGTGTATTGTTTGGCTTTGACCCTAATATCCCATTGGAAGACCAAGTTGATGGCTGGAAGATGGCGACTGAACCTGACCCCGAGCAATTGGCTAAGTTAGGTCTTGCAGGCAAAGCCTGGCTAAAGAAAACGCAAAGAGAAATGGGAGATGATGCTTAATGCTAATGCCGCCTTTCACTTTGCATCATCCAAACTCCATTGCAGAAGCAATAACGATTGCTTCAAACATTATTGCTGATGGAGAAACCTTTGACTGGGTTGCTGGGGGCACTGATGTTTTGCCAAATTACAAATGGCGAATAACCCCCAAACCACATGTTATTTCTCTTGCTAACATTCCAGAGGCCAAACAACTTGAACCATATGAAATTGGCTGTATGACTTCGCTATCCTCGCTTACTGAGGCTAATGGGATGCATCCATTAATTGTTGAAGCAGCAAGTAAAATAGCATCTTCATTGATTAGAAAAAGTGCTACAGTGGGTGGTAATCTCTGTTTAGATACTCGGTGTTTTTGGTACAATCAAAGCGAAGACTGGCGTCGTTCGATTGACTGGTGCCACAAAGCTGATTGTGGTACAGGTGCGGATTGCCGGGTAATTCCCAATCAAAATACTCTTTGCGTCGCCACCTACCAAGGAGACCTTGCTCCGAATTTCATGGCTCTAGGGGCAACTATAACTCTGATTAGCCCGGAGGGAGAAAGAGTAATTCCCTTAAGTGATTTTTACCAATTAGATGGTATGAAAAAGAACATTCTAAAACAAGGTGAATTTCTTTTGAAAGTTACTTTACCTAGTGATGCATTCGAATTAACTGGTAGTTATCAAAAATTACGTGTTAGAGAATCATGGGACTTTCCAGAAGCTGGTATTGCTATTACTTGGAGGAAAGGAGATTACCAAAGTTTGAAAATAGCATCAACTGCATTGGAATCAATTCCAAAATTACACAACGAGCAAGTTGATGCAATCAATGCTGAAGGTTGGTCAAAAAAAGCATCAATAATTGGACTAGCAGGCATGGTAAGAAAATCAGTAAAGCCTGTCAACAATACCTCACTTCCCCCCAATTATCGCAGATCTGTAGTTAGGGTATTAACAAAAAGAGCATTGAAAAATATTGGGTGTGAATGAATGATAAAATCTAATTTTAAATCCTTATCTTTGGTAATTGGGTTATTGATTATAGCGGTGCCAGTATCAACTGCTCAAGACCAGGTTGAAATCCCGTCATGGGAGTTAGGTTGGGAAACCGACATGGACGGAACACATGAACTTCAATTATCCGGAGATGACGATATTTTAGATACAGTAGAGTTCTTTGTTGAGAATCAACGTATGAGTGAACTAAATCTAAAGATTACCCTTACTTGGGATGAGTCAGAAAATATACCAATAGAACTTGATTATGACGAATCAATTACGGTAGCCTCGTCTGAAAATTTAACATTCGAAATAGAATTTTCAGATGTTTCGGGATATTCGTTTGAACGTTCACCAGATGAATCAATGACACTTCTATTGCTCGCAGAGGAAGTGTCGTTTGACCAAACCGTATCAAGTCAGGAAATCGATGCAGAGGTTACCGTCCCTGCGGTATATGATCTAACAATAGATCATTTATCAATGAATGAAGTTCTTTACGCTGGATCATCTGTTGAATATGGTTTGACTGTAACCAATAATGGCAACGGAAAAGACGTCATTAAAATGCCCGAAGCATCGATAAAATCCTGCCCGAGCCTCTCAATTGAAGGTTTAGAGGCAATCAAAGACACTGAAATTCAAAACTCAACAATCAAGGATTTTGTCATAAGAATAGTTGCTTCCGAGTCACATCCAGAAAGGATGTGTGAAGTGACAATATCGATTAAATCAGCAGGAAATGACAAAATAAGTAGTTCAATGTTTGAGATTCAGGTCAATTCCAATGAAGTCAAACAAGATTCTAATGATAACACTAATTCAGGCGGGGGAACGGTTGATACAGACGGGGAAATTACTGAGGCTAACACCTTGAGTTTTCTGAACGAGTTTGAACTATTTTCGATTATAATTCTTGCATTCTTGCTGCGATATAGGAAATAATGTTAGAAAATGGGCTTCAACTGCCTATTTTGCTAGCATAGTAGTTAGTCAGATAACTCATCCATTCTGTATAAATCATTGGATTCAATTGCTCATTTTTGAGCAAGCATTATGAGTGGAGATAATCTCGAAGGAATATTACTGCGCCAGTTTATAGCGTAAATGAGGGATTATACTGACTGACGAAGCAAAAACCAAGATTAGCCTAGAAACATGGCTAAAAGTTGGTTTAATGGCTTCAGTCCTTCTTTCAGTGATATTAATTGGTATCGTTAGCATGAACAAAGCAACAGTATTCTCTCCATACGAAGAAGACGCAGAATTTTACAACATCCAACTAACTGAAATGCGTGATACTTTGGGTGATGAAGGCGTGGGTTACACTGTTGCTAATACTATGTCAACTCCAATGCTAGTAAATGACTGGAGAGACCCCCATCGAACCTTGCTAGTTATTGCAGCCCCTGAAAAACCGTTTGATGCGGCTGAAGCATCTGCTATCTATGATTTTGTCACAAAAAAAGGTGGTAAAGTAGTTCTAGCCTCAAATTCGACTAATGCTCAATTAGTAGCCTCTGAGTTTGGCATCAAGTACTTCGACGCACCAGTGGTCGATCCGTTCCAATTTTACGAAGTCACTGATGACACAGGCCAGCCATTAAATCCTGACGAAAGAAAATTATGGGCGGCAGCAAGTATTAATCGAGATGTCACTCAGATGGGTGATGAAAAACACGTTCCATGTACTGAGGATGATTTGACAAATGCCCAAATTGAAAATTGTCGAATGCCAGTTTTGTTTCACAGAGCTACAGCAATCCAAGTGTTAGACGAAGATGTTGCTGAGAACCGTGAGGTAATGGTTCTTGCTCATGCATCAACCCCAG
>CAXHFO010000175.1:0-3766 GCA_964015895.1 uncultured Candidatus Poseidoniales archaeon | reverse complement strand
TTAGCCGTTCAGCAGTAACTGGTTGGAATTCAGGTATTGCTGATGAGGCGGTATTAAGTGACTCTAATGAGGCGGCTAAACTAGAGGAATTTGATTGCCTTACTAACTCGATAGAACTGGATAATTCACTAAGCCAACTTGCTGAGTGCAATGAATCTTGTAATGTATGCCATTGGATAACAGAACTAGCCATTCCAGCATTTGGTTGAGTACCAAATAGTGGATAGTGGTATGGTTGAAAGTTCTCATCCAGCAATAATTGTGCTTCAATATATGCCAACTGAATCCATGTTTCTTGGACTAACAAATCTCCTTGGTCTACTTCACCGATAATTCGAACAAAATCAACTGATGCCTGATATTCATCTTCAATGTCGTTGAGCAACGATACTGTTTCATTATCGGGGAAAAACCCATCCTCACTGTTGTCAAACTTCAGATGCATTGCCCCGGAGGACAGTAAAATTACTACTGCGAACAAACAAGCCAAAACCGTACGTGGTTTGTCGACACTCTTTTCAGTTAGAGCGAAGAAAGGATTTCGCATATTTAGGTTATCGGAGTTTTCCTTATAGTGATGTGGTATTGTCCATGAGCGATTACACACAATTCATGACAATTAGATTAGCAACGAGAAATCATTCTTCGTATGGCTGCCAGTCTTCATCGCCTTCCATCCTGTACCACCAATAACCGTCTTCATCTTCAAACCATTCAGTGCCATCTTCATCAACAGAATAACCGTCTGGATAATCGCCTTCTTGTTCGGTACTCGGATCAACCATACCGGTTTCTTCCGTGATTTCTTGTTTAACTCGATAAATTTCTTCATCAGCATCGGCAAACACTCTGTTTACAGCACCAATGTTAGCAATGTGATCACCTTTCTTGATTGCATCATCGGATTCTTTCAAGAACTCTTGAGCCATTTTATTTTTGTAATCTTCAAATTCATCGCGGCCAAATCTGCCAGTAAATTCATTGCCTTTGGCTTTCATTAAATCATCTAAACTTTGGCGCTTTTTGCCCTTAATTGCTGGAGCATCAGGGGCATCACCCATGTAAAAAGGGTCATCATCCTCATCCATTTTTGGAAATTTTCTACCTTCAGGGTCCACTTCCTCAATCGCTTCAATGATCAAGTCATGTTCTTCTTCGTCGATTTTGTCCTCATCGTAGTTCTCTGCAGTGATGCTGACCAATTTTTGCAGATTTTTGGCTAGCATTCGGTCATTGACACTAGCCTCAACTAATTTATCGACTTGCTTTAGAAGGCGTTCGTAAGGACTTCCGGCGATGGCACCGAAAATCTTACCCATACGACCCTTCTTCTTCGCCATGATTAGTAGTCAAACCCATCCATTATCAATTTAATCATCACAATTAAGCATACTTTTCATCAATAAAATCATTCTAGCCTTACACGATAGCATGGTTGAGAAGTGGCTTCAAGAAATCATGACCTCATACAATCATGATTCATTTGAAGCCAGAGACTCTTATGCTGCTCAAGTATACATGCCTGGAAAACTATTCCAAGATTTGGTTTGGTGGGCATTACAAGCACTACCTGATGAAATCTTGGTGGGATTGGATATTGATGCCAATAGGCGGCCAAGTAAGGATATTGAAGAGGTATTTGTCAGTGAGCAGCAAGTCGAAGGATTGTTTCAAGGCCAGGGTTTTGTGATAAGTGAAGCACATATTGTTAATCGTGGAGATTCATACTCTGTTCATCATTTACCTGAGGATTGGACCGATGATATTTTTGCTCCATCTAGAGGGGCAAGGGCGGGACGATTCACTCACTGGTTGCACACCCACCCAAATGCTCCTGCGATACCAAGCGGTGCTGATGCTGATGCATCGCAAGAAACCTCGGGCATAGACTTAATCTTAGGCTTAAGATTCTCACCGTCCGGACCACTACCTTGGTTTGATGATGTTGAAGGCAAAAGACGCATTCTTGGAAAAGAGGCTGCATTAGGAAATAAACAGCAAGCTAAGCGACGATTATTTGGTGGAACTCAATTGCCGGTAATTGGCATGGCTCCTAGTGGACATATGATTCATGAGGTGCAATTAATCGCCTTTCACAAAACTGGTTTGGGAGTCAACGTGATTTTTATCGACGACCAAGATTCGCCATATGGTTTGGAATCATTAATTACTCAATAGCTTAGAATATATCCCATCAATCCTTGCTGGATTAACTCCAATATCGCCCCAGCCTAGTCTTGACTCAGAATGTATTTCGATAATGCAACTATCTCCACTGTCTTGAATCGATACAACTACGTCATCGGGAAACAGCCAAAATGGCGTTACTTCAACAAAATGAACATAATGAGTTCCATCAGTTGATTCATCAATCAAAATATCCCAAGCATTATCATCAAGGTAATCGTTTAAGTTGCCATAAACCACATCTGCGGTCAAATTGATTATCGATGAGTATTGTTCATTCAAACGGTAATCATCACCACCCCCAAGATGTGCACAATTACCGCTACCTTCAGCGCAAATTGGTATCGAATCAAACTCTTTATCGGGAGCCAAAACAAAGATTCCAACTTGAACAATTAGCCAAGGAGAAGCGATTAGGAAAATCAAAACTACGACTTTGGTCGCCCTAGGGAAACTACCAATCAAGTTATTCACAAGCCTTGTTCTAAGTCATAGTTAAAAAAAGGGCGTATCAATCCAACTTGGACCAGTTACCTGCTTCATAGCGATAGATAATTGGCACTCCAGTTGGTACTTCAAGCGACAAGACCTCTTCTGTAGTTAGTGATTCAATACTCATGATGATACTTCTAAGCGAGTTTCCATGGGCTGCAATGAATAAATTATTACCGTTTGATAATTGAGGAATTATATTTTCTTCTAGATATGGTAGGGTGCGCTTTGCGGTCAATTCTAATGATTCGCCATTAGGTGGTGGAACGTCGAAAGACCGACGCCAAATATGCACTTGCTCTGCCCCATATTGCTCTCTTGTTGCATCTTTGTTAAGCCCCTGAAGGTCACCGTACATTCGTTCATTTAACTGCCATGAAACATGTACTGGCAGAATATTAGCGCCACCTGCATCCCCGTTGATTTGGGCCCACTCAATCATTCTAGCCTCATTTTCAGAAACTGAATCTAGGCCACTTTTGGGTTGACTATACTGGAATACTGGAGTTTTATTGTGATCGTTTTGCGCTAGCGCAAGCATGGCAGTCATCTGGGCTCTTATCAATGTGGAAACATGTACTTCATCGATATCATAGTGAGCAATTTGCTTGCCGCCTTGAATGGCCTCATCAATTCCTTGATTGGTTAGTGGGACGTCAACCCAACCGGTGAACAACTTAGCAGCATTCCACATAGATTGGCCGTGACGCATTAGAATTAACAGAGCCAATGGTTTCCCTCAATCAAAGCCAAGGGAATCCTCAACAAGAAGATAGTGGCTGATTAAAATAACAAAGGCAAAGCCCACAAGACAATTAACGGTGCAAGTCCCATTAACAAATCTCTAACGAATAACCAAACTAAACTCTTAGTGTTAACCTTAGCAATATTTTCAAATTCTGCTTGTAGTTTTTTATCCACTGCGTCAGAAATTCGCCCTGCTCCAGCGCGAGCCATCTCTATACTGGCCCCTAGTGCAACACTACCAAGTAATCCAGCTGGAGTGAGACTCCTGAATCTTAACAATCGTAATCCAAGAGTTTTGGCTGAACTTTTCACTACGTCATTCTTTTTTACTCCCCCAGTA
>CAXHFO010000174.1:0-3767 GCA_964015895.1 uncultured Candidatus Poseidoniales archaeon | reverse complement strand
GGCAGCAATGGTACTGCGATCCCATCGCCATGCGTTGGGAACAATGCAGTCCCAGATATTCTTGAGCCTAATGACGATGCGATAACTGCGACAATAGCATCTACCCTCCCAATTTATTGTACCGGACTATCAGTAGATATTGATGCTGCAGGAAACGCCAATGAAGATTATTACGAAATCGATATGATTAGCGGCGTAACTTACTATTTTAATTTGACATTTACAGATGCCAACGGCGATATAGACGCAAGATTAGAAGATTCTTCTGGAAGTAGTTTAACATTCAATGGATTCAGTTCTATGAGTTCATCTTCAGATAATGAAGCAGGTGAGTACACTGCAGGTAGTAATTTCACTGCCTATTTTGTTGTCTATCACTACTCAAGTTTCAGTTCAGGTGCTACTGCCAATACCTATGACATGGAAATATCAACCGATAATCCTGGCGGTGGGCAGTCAATTTCCAGCATCGAAGTGACAATGAATAACTTAACCAGTTTCACGATTGAAATGAGTGGTTTAGTTGTAGGAGATAATTATCAGTACGACTATTATACTGAGGTTGATTATTTGAGTAATAGTACGTCGATAGCTAGCCCAGTAATGGGACCATACAGTTTCACTGCTACCGCAACTAGTGAGGTGATCAATTTGACATCGAGCGGTGGAGATATTGAAGGACTTTATTTCGCTGAAGCCAAATTATACGATGCGGTAGGTATTGAACTAGATGAGGATGGGGATGAGATATACAAAGAGGTTCTTGTTGTTGAAACTACATCTTCAACTACCGGCGAGATTTTTGCAACAAATTTGTCAATTGGAACTCAGTACACGATAAATTGGATTACAGTAAATTTTGTAACTTTTGAAAATCTACATGTAAATAATTCTATGACTGTTGAAGATGCCTTAAATGCTTCAAAGATTGACGAAGGGTTTGACAACTACACTTCAACCGCAACCTCAGAAACTTGGCAAGTCTCATGGAATAGCCCCACATCAATGGATGAATACGCATTCTTCGCAATCATATATGCTAAAGATGCCGTCATAGACTATGAGGATAATGATGGTGCAATTGGCATCCATAGTACTTTATTCGTCCCTCAATTACCTTCAGCTATAATTACCAACTATTCTTTTAGCGTGACCGCAGCAAATAACGATTTCACCTCAGAAGGACTTGACTTAGTTGTTGGTCAGACGTATTATCAACAGTTTAGAGTTGAAGACCCCGGTGGCGCTGATATCGATTATTCAACTGTAAACTCCTACACCGCTACTTCGCAAAATACTTCCTTTGGTACATTTTATTACACAACACCATCTGTATCTGGACAATATTGCTTATACTCTGAACTATATGATGTAAATATGATACAATTAGTTGGGGATTATGTTTGTCTACAATATATCTTTGATGATGATAATGATGGTGTAGCCAACGAATATGACCTATGTCCAAATACCCAAGTTTCAAGCATGGTTGATACTAATGGATGTGCACTAGAGCAGAAGGATTCAGACAGTGACGGCTACAATGATTCTGTTGATGATTTCCCTTATGATGACACGCAATGGCTAGATACTGATGGAGATGGATTTGGTGACAATCCTGCCGGTAATAATCCTGACTCGTTTACTACCGACAATACACAATGGAGTGATATTGATGGAGACGGTTATGGCGATAATGCCGCAGGTAATTCACCTGATCAGTTCCCATACGACCCAACCCAGTGGCATGATTCAGACGGTGATGGTTACGGCGATAATGCAACCGGCAACAATCCGGACTTGTGGCCAACTGACTCATCTCAATGGACCGACTCAGATGGTGATGGCTATGGAGATAATCCAGCCGGAACTGCTGGAGACGCATTCCCATTCGATTCAACACAATGGGCAGATACCGACGGGGATGGATTTGGAGATAATCCACTACCGGCAAATAATCCAGACGCATTCCCTAATGATGGAACTCAGTGGGAAGACGCAGACGGTGATGGTTATGGAGATAACCAAGGTGGCTCTAATGCTGATAGATTTGTTAATGATGTAACACAATGGTTTGATTCAGATAATGATGGCTATGGCGATAATCCAGCACCTGCAAATAACCCAGATGCATTCCCTAATGATGGAACACAGTGGATAGATACTGACCAAGATGGTTACGGAGATAACCAAAATGGTAACAATCCTGATAAATTCCCTAATGACAATACCCAATGGCAAGATTCAGATTATGACGGCTTAGGTGACAATGCTAATGGCAATAATCCAGACTTATGTCCAGGCACACCATTTGGCGAAACAGTTGATGTTAATGGCTGCTCAACATCCCAGACTGATGAAGACCAAGATATGATTCCAGACAATCAAGATGCATGCCCAAATACGCCTGCAGGTGAATTTGTTGACTCTAATGGTTGTTCTGCGACTCAACTTGATGATGATAATGATGGAGTAGTTAACCAATACGACTTGTGTCCTGCAACACCACTTGGTAATGCAATTGATTCAGCAGGTTGCTCTGCTAGTCAACTTGATACAGATGATGACGGAATTAACGATGAATTAGACCAATGCCCGTCAACATCACCCAACGTTCCAATCAATGGATTTGGCTGTGCTGCTGACCAAAGGGATACTGACATGGATGGATTGAACGATAATGTTGATTCTTGTCCAAACACTCCAACCAGTGAAACAGCCAACAATAACGGTTGTTCACCATCGCAAACCGACACTGACTTAGATGGTGTATTTGACAACCAAGACCTGTGTGCTAATACAATACTTACCGACTTGGATGGAGATGGTGATTTTGATGTTGATGCTGCTGGATGTTCACCGACACAATATGATGATGATAATGACATGATTGACAACACTATTGACATATGTCCAGCAACACCAAATGGGGAACAACCAAACTCAGTAGGCTGTTCAGATTCACAATTAGATGAAGATATGGATTCAATTTGGAACTCCGATGACTTATGTTTTGATACACCAGCTGGGGAGTCTGTTGACCAAAATGGTTGTTCTGAGTTTCAAAAGGATGATGATCAAGATGGTTATGTAAATGCGGAAGACGATTGTAGCAACACACCACTGAACAATATCACAGATAATAATGGCTGTAGTCTAATCCAATTAGACTCGGATGGCGACGGTGTCAATGATTACTTCGATGCATTCCCATTTGACAGAAATGAATCTGTTGATACCGATGGTGATGGAATTTCTGACAGATTAGATGCCTACCCTCTAGATGAAACAAGGTCTGAGGCTGAAGCTGAAGAAAGCGGTGGAGGATTCATGTACATCGTAATAGCAATACTGATAATTGGTGTTATTGGGGCTCTTCTTGTAGTAAGAAACAAACCAGAAGGTGGCTATCAATCTCAATTCTCACAAGTAGCAGAAACCGATGATGTAACTGAAAATAATATGGCTCAAACAGATTATCAATCCAAGGATCTACCACAAATTAGTCAACAGCAAAACCAAACATGGGAAGAGAATGGAGTGCATTGGTCGATTGATGGAAATGGCCAACTATCATACTTCGATGATGGGACACAATCTTGGCAATTATTCCAGCAGTAATGATTCCCAATTCAAATTGTTGGTGATACTTTGAGCATCAGGTCAAAAATTATTGCCACATTGATTAGACCAAACAAATTGCTGTATAATTTGTTTAGACAATCGGCCAAATTTGTTAGATATTACGTCCACCCACAATCTTGGAT
>CAXHFO010000173.1:0-3810 GCA_964015895.1 uncultured Candidatus Poseidoniales archaeon | reverse complement strand
ATATGCTAACACTTGTCTTTTGTGTGAAGTGTGAGGACGCTTTGGAACCCTGCCGGTCTTTTGTTCGATAGGAATGAATTCGCCGTCTATTATGACAATTTGATCTGGTCGCCCTCTGATCCCAGTTAGATTATCAATAAGTAATCCAGCAGACTCTTCATCATCGGAATATGCTACTTCAGTGCCTTGTTTCAATCCAACATCCTTTCTAGCAAGTTCCGATGCGTTTTCGGTAATCAAGGCGCGCTGCAATTGCCATGAAGCAGCCAACGTCCATAACATTGCTAATACAATAAGAATAAATCCGGCTTGTGTTCTGTTATCGGCGCCATTCAACGCAATTGAATGAATTCCTAACAAGATCGCCGCAAACAACAAACTTGTCTCAACCTTTCCAGCTTCAAACCACCCTCCTTCAAATCCTTCAGCCTCCCACTCAGGTTGCAAAATCTTTGTCTCTTGTATCAACTGATTTTTTTGTTGCTTTATTGTCACATCAAACCCAAGCCAATCACGCCAAGGAATTGACACTGCAATAATACCAGCAATTAGCACAGTAAGGCTCCACATAGCAAGATATTTTGCCACATCTTTAGGATATAACACCACATCATCAATATTCATGAATGCAATAGAGTCGATCACTATTGCAATTATCACGGTAAACCACCATGTCCAAATAATCATATGACGCTTGAATTGGCTTTGTTTTACCTTGAATTCAGATACCTTTTCATGTATTTCTGCATGTTTTACTTTGCCAGAATTGATAGCATCACCCTGCCCAGAATTACCTTTTTTGGCCAACTCCCAAGACAGCGGGCAATAGGTGTGGCGTTCAATGTCACTAGCACTTACTTTTGGCAAATTGTGATTGATATCTCGCCAAAAACCATCTTTGCTTTTCTTGGCTGTTATGGGGTCGAATTGTGAACCTATGCCGTGATTAGTCACATCCCCCATATTAGTGCGTTTGATGTCTTGAGTCTTCTAATCTTCGCCAATTTGTTTCACAATTTTTCCTCAAAATGTGATTTATCAAAATCTATCATGTTGCGAAGCGGTTTAATATGGGGGTCAAGTCGGTCGAATGCTGAGGTCATTTCATGTCTGAAGAAGCAAGCCTATTGTTACCGTTTGAAACCTATGAAGAAAATGCTGTAAATATTGGTACTCAACAAAAGAGTGCCGATATGGCTAGATTCATTGATACTGTAAGGGACGACGGTCTTTACTTGCTAGATGTTAACATGACAGACTCCAGAATTAGAACTACTGCAGAGTTTTTGAATAAATTCGAAGCACCACGTATTATGGTTGTTTCAGCAAGACAATACGGTCAAAGGCCTGCTAGAAAATTCGCTGAAGCAGTCGGCGCACACTCTGCGGTTGGAAGATTTATTCCAGGTTCACTAACCAATCCTGCCCTTCGCTCATATGTCGAGCCAGATATCCTTTTTGTTACTGACCCTGCTGCAGACCAGCAAGCTTTGAAAGAAGCAGTAAACACTGGTTTGCCAGTTGTAGGAATTGTTGATGCAAATAACAATCTAAGAAATGTTGACATTGCAGTACCGGCCAACAACAAGGGGCGTCGTTCTCTAGCACTAGTTTACTGGTTACTAGCAAGAGAAGTTCTGAAAGTACGTGGCGCAACCACAGACGAAGATTGGGCAGCAGCACAAGATGTTGAAGAATGGCAATCTACTTTCTGATTGCCTTACCAGTAACCTAGATTATTTGTCGCCTCGGCGATATACATGACACCGCTAGCAACTATAGCGATTAGTATACCAGTTCTAATTCTTGATTCCTGCCATTTTGTTAGCCAGCGTTTGCCTAAATTAACTCCTAAAATTGCCGATACAACCAAACATGGTATCAAGATAAATTCGTCAAGTATTGCATTTCCTTCAAACATAATGTAAATTGGAATCCTGGTAAGGTCTACTGCCAATGCCAAGACACTTGCAGTTGCTGCATAGGCTACTTTGTCTGGTAACCTCTTTTGAAGAAACATTGCTCTCAATGCACCTTGATGACCTGTCAAGCCACCAAAGAAACCCGAGCCAAATCCACCGATCCGATCTTCGGTATCAGGTAGCCTAATATTTGTCCACTTTTCAGTAACTGATAGAATTGGTAGAATAATCAGTGCTATTCCAACAACTAGTAGCAATGGGTCTGAAGGAATGTAAGAATGCAATACTGCACCAATTATTGCGCCGATAATTAACGCCCATCCGTAGCGCTTAACTGCGGAAAAATCAACACTTGACCTCAATAATTTAAATTTCCAAGCATTATGTGCGCCATGGATAATAGCAACAACAGCAATGGCTTCATGTGGTGGTAACCAAAATAATACCACTGGAGTCAGCATAGTCGCTAGACCAAAGCCTGCAGGGACTGTTAGTGCTGCAGCCAGCAAAGTGATTACCATGCTCACTACAACTAACACAAGTTCCATGACCCAATGAAAATTAGACAATGAATAAATCTGTCTAAATAGATAAATCTCAAAATCCACTGATAATTTAGTAAAATTGATTGAGAACCACAATGCATATGTCGGTTGAACCTTTTTGTATTAGAGTAAGATGACAAATGACATGATGGGGAGTGCCAATCACGCTCAGTTGCTGTCTTTTGCCGGTTTTCTGCCGGAAACAAAAGTAGCGACAACATCCTTTGCTTCGCCAAAAGTTCTACCTCGTTCACTAGATTTTGTCCGATTAACTGGAATCTTAGCACATCATGAAGTATCTGCTGGTCAAGGAAGTTTTGAATTAGCGGTTGGGGCTGCTAAAAAGGCTCTTTCAAGGGCAGATATCGCTGCCAAAGATATTGATTTGGTGATCAATTGTTCAGTCAGTAAGATGGATGGTAAACTCCGTCAACACTTATCGCCAAGTTTTGCTACTTTAATCGCAGATGAATTAAACATATCTGGTGCACAAACGTTCGATGTTTCCAATGCATGTGCAGGTATGTTAACCGGATTGATGATTGCCGAATCAAGAATCAAAAGCGGGCAATCCAAGTATGCGTTAATTGTGGCAGGCGAGCATATTTCGCCTATTATCGATGAAGCGATGAGAAGAAATTTGTATCTTCATCCCCGGGCAATGGCATCACTAACTGTAGGTGATGGTGCAGCAGCATACATTCTTGGGCAGTCTAAGGAAGCGGGAAGAATAACATTTAGTGAACCAATTACTATGGCACAATTCAATCATTATTGTATCGGACAAGCCTGTAAATCACACCTAGGTCCGCAAATGAGAACTAGGGCTAAAGACATGCAAACTGCGGTTTTTGATAATCTTGGAAATTTCCTGAAGCGATCAATCGATTATATGGCAGTTAACTGGGATGAAATAGATCATACTTTTTCTCATCCAACTACACCTAAAGCGGTTAAAAAAGGCGCAAAGATAGCTACTGAAATGATGGGTGAAATCAATTTCTTGCACAATAATAGCGTGGAAACCGCCAATACGGCATCTACTACTCACGGTGTTCAGATTGAACTCTCACTAAGTAGCGGTCATCTAAAATCAGACGAAACGGCCTTATTGATATCATATGGTTCAGGTATTGGAATATTAGCCATGCATCTAAAACTTCCAAAGGGGGTGGAAAATTGGTCGTAATGTTATCGTGGGAAAGTAAGAAAATAGGTTATACTGGTTTGTTAAAATCCACCCTTAAGTTGGCAAAAAAAGCCATTAGCAATGCAGGAATTAAGTCTGATGAAATCGGTTTAATAGTCCACGGAGGAGTTTATAGAGAGCACTTTAGAACCGA
>CAXHFO010000172.1:0-3817 GCA_964015895.1 uncultured Candidatus Poseidoniales archaeon | reverse complement strand
ATTATCAGCGGTCTCGTGGGCTCGGAGATGTGTATAAGAGACAGCTCATCCTCTTGCCATGTTGCAATAACTCCGCCGAGTTCAGCTGATTTTTCAACTAATAAGATTGGCAAATCAGGGCGTTTTTCAGCGATTCGCAGCGCACAACAAAGGCCGGATAAACCACCTCCAACGATTACCAATTTCTCGGCCTTTGGCAAATCAGAATTCGCTATTAGGGGGCGTCGCATTTCATCGCCATGACGAATCCAGTTTTGCAAATCTGCCATGTTAACATCTCATTTACTGGTTTAACCAATCCTTGGGATTGCGTAAGTATTGCAATAATCTAGCCTCTTCACTATTCTCTTCAACCTCGTGACAATATTCCCACCTTGCAGTAAGGGGCAGGGACATCAATATACTCTCAATCCTGCCATTCGTGGTCAAACCAAATGTCGTTCCGCGGTCATATACTAGATTAAATTCAACATATCTGCCACGTCGAATCTGTTGCCATTGTTTGTGTTGTTCACTATATGGTAAATCCTTCCTTCGCATCAATATCGGAATGTATGAGTCGAGGAATGATTCGGCACAATCGGTAACAAAGGCAAGGCAGTCTGCTCTGCTTGCTTGATTGATATCATCAAAAAACAGGCCGCCAAGACCTCTTCTCTCCCCTCGATGTTTGATATGAAAATAATCGTCACACCATTGTTTGAAGTGATTATAATCTGCCACTTCATGTCGATCACAAGCATCTTTGTGGACTTGATGAAAATGAATTGCATCTTCTTCAAACAAATAACTTGGAGTCAAATCTGCTCCACCGCCAAACCACCAGCTACCTGGTTTGTTACCTTCTCCACGCTCAAAGTATCGATAATTAGCATGTACTGTTGGGGCCATTGGATTTAATGGATGTAAAACTAGGCTTATTCCGGTAGCAAAAAAATCCAAATCAGCACCTTTCAAATCATGACCACCGCCCATGCTTTTGGCTGCTTGAGGGCTTAGCGTGCCATGAACGATACTAACATTGACACCGGCTTTCTCAAACACTTTACCGCCCGAGAAAACTCGGCTTCTTCCACCACCGCCTTCTGCGCGTGTCCATTCATCTTGACGATAGTCAACGCCATCAATTTCTCGCAATGCTTGACAAATCTCGTCTTGTATTCGGTGTACCATTTCGGCCATTTTTTGCCGCATGTTCATTCACCTGTAATTTCTCTAAGCACTGTTTCAACACATTCAATTCTTGCCGAAGGGGCAAAACCATGACCGAGATTGAAGATATGCCCGGGCTTATCGCCAGCTGCTTTGAGGACTTCTCTAGTGGCTTGTTTTGCCATCTGTGTAGAGCCATGGAGGAGTGATGGATCTAGATTACCTTGGAAGGCAAATTTGTCGCCAAATTGCTGTCTGTTATCAGCTAGATTATCGCGCCAATCAAGTGATAACGCATTTATGTCATATTCCCTAATTGCTGAATGAAGGTGTCCGGAGCCTTTTGCGTAGTGAATTAGTGGAGTATCATTACCAACTTTTTCTCTAAACACTTCAATAGTTCTAGCAGTAGCAGGCATCGCGAATTTACGATAATCCTCAGGCGATAATAATCCTGCCCAAGTGTCGAATAATTGAACTCCATCTGCACCACCATGTATTACTTGGTCGGCGAGTAAATCACCAACAATTTCGCCCATCTTAAGTAGCATATTGGAGGCCTGCTCGGGGTTAGAATAGACCTTAGCACGGGCATTGTGGAAATCTTTGTCGCCTGTTCCGCCAGATAGCAAATACATACAAATTGTCCAAGGGCAGCCGACAAATCCTAGCCTAGCGATTGAATCGCCGACTTCTTCGCCGACTGATTTAAGGCCATCAGCAGCCCAAGGTGCGTGTTTTCTAGCACTAAAATCAGTCCAATCATCAACATCAGAAAGAGAAAAATCACTGATTCTAATTCCACCACCGTACTCGACATCATAGCCGAGGCTTGGTAATGGAGTGAGAATGTCACTGAAAATAATCGCTGCATCGATTTTTTGATACCTTTCAATTGGCTGCAAGGTTATTTGGGTACATAGATCAACATCCATGCAGCGCTCCCAGAAATTATGCTCTGCGGCTATTTTACGGTATTCAGGAAGATGTCTACCTGCTTGTCGCATAAACCATACTGGAGTTCTATCAACTGGTTGTAAGTTTAGGGCCGAAACTATGCGCTCCTTGCCGTTCATACCTACCACTCCAAGACTTCCAATACTTCGTCCAAGGCTTGAACCATACCAAGAATGTGTTGCTCCTCATGAACCGTTGCAATAAAGCCAATTTCGTAAGCGGATGGGGCTAGCATGTAACCCTTTTCTAGCAAGCCTTTGTGAACATCAGAGTAGAGTGCTCCAGCCGATGATGGTATCAAGTCAGCTCTGGCGGGAGGTTGCCCTGAACCTGGCGAAAACCAAAACAAACTGCCTCTTCTAACCAGACGCATTGGATGGCCATGTTTAGCCAAAATAGGTTCAACAGCATTTTGTAATACTTGACCTAGTGATTCTAATCGATCATATGCCGCCTCGTCGAGTAAATCTAGCGTCATAATCCCTGCTGCCATGGCTAGTGGATTACCAGACAGGGTACCGGCTTGGTAAACTGGGCCAAGTGGAGAAAGATTCTCCATAATCTCGCTTCTAGCTCCATAAGCACCAACTGGCAGCCCACCGCCGATTACCTTACCAAGCGAGGTAATATCTGGGATAATTCCTGAAAGGTCACCATAACTACCATCTTTGAATCTAAAACCGCTAATCACTTCATCAAAGATTAACAACGCGCCATGGTCATCGCACAGTTTCCGCAACTTTGCTAAGTACTCATGACGTTGAACCAACAAACCATTGTTGGCAGGCAGAGGTTCGATTACTACTGCAGCAATATCTTCGCCGTGTTCTTTGAATAGAAATTCTACTGCCTCTTCATCATCAAGTGGCGCGACTAGCGTAGTGGCAATTGTATCTTTGGGAATACCCGGGCTGCTGGCAATGCCAAAGGTGGCAAGCCCGCTGCCGGAACTAACCATTAGAGAGTCTACATGGCCATGATAGCAGCCTTCGAATTTAATCAGTAAATCTCTACCAGTATAACCTCTAGCGAGCCTAACTGCACTCATTACTGCTTCAGTTCCTGACGAGACAAATCTAACCTTATCCATGTGAGAGAATCGTTGCTTTACTCGCTTAGCCAATTCAATTTCACCTATATGTGGGGCGCCAAAAGAGGTGCCGTTCTGCATCTTTTGATAGACCATTTCAATTATTTTAGGATGGGAATGACCATGAACAAGTGGACCCCAAGATTGGACAAAGTCAACTAACTCATTACCATCAACATCGGTGACTATGGCACCTGAAGCCTTTTCGAAATAAATCGGATTCCCATGCACCGATTTAAATGCCCTAACTGGTGAGTTAACCCCCCCTACCAAGTGATGTAGTGCCTCCTGGTGCAAGGTATCAGAATTGGTTCTTTGCATTGATTCACCTCAATTAAGCCAGTTTCCAGCCACAGCCTCGCGGGTGTGGTAACTAACTATGACGCTAGCCCCGGCCCTTTTGAAGGAGTGGAATATCTCACGAACCATTTTTGCCCTGGATTGTTCATCGGGATTTGCAGCCATTACCATCGAATATTCACCGCTTACATTGTACACAGCAACGGGTCTAGCAACAGCATCAGAAACTTGGCGAACTACATCGAGATAGGTTAACGCTGGTTTTACCATGATTATATCTGCCCCTTCTGCTTCATCACTAACTGCTTCAAGAATCGC
>CAXHFO010000171.1:0-3890 GCA_964015895.1 uncultured Candidatus Poseidoniales archaeon | reverse complement strand
GTTCTTCTGCTGCTTCTTCGACACAACCGCTTAATGATGGCAGCAATAACAGAGTCGTTATGACTAGAATCTGCAATCGCATGGCTAAATGCTATAATGTTGGGTTTTCAAGGTTTTGTCACAATGCATAGCAATAAAGCCATTAATGTTCAAACAGACCGGTGCGCATGGCATCAAAGCAAATTGTTGTAATAATGCTGTTGGCCATAATCGTTTCTGGACTTTCTGTACCCTCGGTATCAGCACAAGATTCTCCGTGTGCGGTAAGCGGTGATTCAACCGAGGACCGAAGTGGCTGTCTGGATTCTGACGGAGACGGATGGTCTGATGCTGACGAAAATTGGACTATTGCCATGGGTGCCGATGCTTTTCCTAATAATTTATCAGAACATGCCGATTTAGATCTCGATGGAATCGGTGATAATTCAGATGATGATATTGATGGGGATGGGGTAGAAAATACCCAGGATATTTGGCCAACCATTAGTAAAATTTGGTCCGATACTGATGAAGATGGATATGCAGATCAAGGCGGCCACGAACTATCAGATAATTGCCCTGCTGCCTACGGAAAAAGTAAGATTCGACTAGTTGGTTGTTCTGATATCGATGGTGACTTCATGCCCGACATTTATGATGATGATGCAGACGGCGATGGAATACGTAACGAATTAGAGCGGGCAGCGTCGTCTGGCACAATTCTATACGACCCATATAACCCACTATCAACGCCCCTTGATACTGATAGAGACACTATTCCAGATGTTATTGATAGTGATAACGACAATGATGGTTGGCCTGATTCGGTGGAATTAGATCGTGGTTCTGATATTTTTGATGCCGATGAAACACCGTTTAATCTGTATTTTGGCATCAATAGCGGTGTCTTTTACTCTGGAGGATTAAGCGGTAATTCGTTCAGTCAAGATTATGACGCGGAGAGTTTCGAACTCTCTGTTTCTGCATTCATGGAAATCGTGTTTGAGGAACTGGTCATCCCATTATTGTTAATTCCAACCTACTTTGTTATCTATTATGTTAGAGCAAGTAAATACCGGAACTTACTATCCAAAATAGAGGGTGCTGATTCAAAGGATGAATTAATTGAACTAGAAAAAGCAGTTAACCAGACGGTTAAAGATAAGGGAATCAAAGTCTATCACGGATTAGTACTACGAAATGCAATCGAAGAAGTAGAATCGAAATTCAATACTGAATCATCCGCAAATGAAGAAGAATAACTGATTACTCATCTGTGGCATACAGTGGTGGGTAGAGATAATTCTGGTTGATGTCTTCATCCATTTGTACAACATAGACTCCAGATACCATTTCAGAGACGAACAAGAATCCTCGCGGGTCGTATTGTAGCCCCCAATCAAATGGAATCATACAAGATGCCCAACAATCGGCCATATCATAACCTAGGTCTTCCTTCGGGTTTTCCATCCATGTTGGTCCGGCTGGAAGATAGTAACCCATGGTTCTGGTTTCAGCCAATTGCTCGATTGCTGGGAAACCAATTTCAGGGGCTGGAACTCCATCGACCCATTGTATTTCACTCCAAATCTGACTGTGGTCGGTAACCCAGTTACCAGCGTGGTAATGAGTCCAATATACGTGACCATTGGTGCCAGTATCACCATTGTGTGGGCTGTAAATATAGCCGCCTGGAATGTAATGATGTTCATGCACACTACCGTCTGGCAGAATGCTAGTGCCTGGTAATTTCCACTTGCTTAGCAAGAACGGGTTTGCTGGGTCGGTTGTATCGATGGTCCAAATGTAGCCAGTGTGATTTGTGTTAGTGCCGTATTCAGGGGCAATCAGGGTCAAGTGGCGCCAGTTAATGCCGTATACAGGGTCTTCAGGCCCTGTGCCACATTCTGCATCCCAAGTCTCGACTGGATCAAATTCGGCTGCACCATTGCAGAGTAGGTGTTCGTATGGCACCGCATAATGTATCCAGCCGTTGCCGTTTTGTGCGCCGCTGCTACCGCCCCATACATCAGGAGTCATGTTAGCATGGCCGCCCCCATCAGGGCCGTACCAGCCATCGTTAGCACTTGGGCAACCAAGCCAACGGCCTACTTCGTTATCTTGTGGCCAAGAGATTCCTTCTGGATCTGGAATTGCTGGCGGTTCAGAAACGTCAACGATTCTTAGTCCTGCATCCCAGTATGAAATGTAGAGCAAGGCTTGTCCAGTGATTGGGTGAATGTGAAATACGTTGTCATGGTTGAAAATTGAGCCGCCACAGGTGGTTTCAGGTTCAGGCGAATAGCCGCCCCAGCGAATAATTTCTCGGCTGACATTTTGGTCCTCATCATTAATATCCGGCCTCCAAGATTCAAATCCAAGTGGCACATAGAATACTTGAGTGCCTTTGTAGAATGTTCCTGAATCGCCCTCAACCATTTCTGGGTATGGATCAGCACCGTAGAGGAATAGGTGGCATTCTTCTTGCGCATAGATTGCTGGTGCATTTTCCCAATCACAGTCAACGTGAAGGTCTTGGTTATGGAATCCTGCTGGTGGATTGTTCCATTCAGCGACCTTGATCGGCCCATTCTTATCGGAAACATCAATCACATCGAGTCGATTAGCGCCACTGTTAGCGTCATCATCTTGTGGAATTGGGTCCAAATCACTGTTGGTAAGTTCGTGATTAACCAAAACCCAGTTGTTATCTGGTGTAACCTTGATGTCAATCATACGACCGACTTCTGCGTAATAGGTTGAAAGTAAGACGATGTTATTTGGCTCTGAGATATCTAGGATTTCGAATTGGTTGTATGAAGATACATAGGCATAGCAACCACCAGTTCCGTCCGGATGTTTGACACAGTCTTCCATGAAATTACCCTCTATGGATATTTCAGAGGAGTCACCCGGAGTTGGCCCAACGTTCTTGAATTCAGGGAAGCATGGGCGTCCAGCCACGTTATCAAGTTCAGCAGGTGGTGCAACATTACCGTCACAATTTAGGTTGTGGTAATCAATTAGTTGCATATTGCTGGTTGCAAGGCGGTGAGCTAACAAATCAGTATGGCTGTGGTTTTCATCTTCGATCTCGACTACTGGGTCAATCCATGCTTCTTGTTCCATGGACGCTGGCGAGGAATCATCTTCACCAGCAGACACAATGACATATGCGCCAAGAGAAAGCATACTAACGCTTACCAATCCAACGATTGCATACATTATTAGTTGGTCCGCACCATTCCAATCTCGAGTCATTCCTTGCTTACGCATGGTCGGTTCAAAAAGCAGTATTATTTGAATTAATGGAATAATCGCTATTTGGCATTATTTATTTACAAGCGGCTGTAGTTTTACATTATGGCCATCAAAACACGAGTATTAGCCTTGGCAATTTTACTTGCTTTTGTGGCAAGTCCCGCCATCGTTTCTGTGCAAGCCCATACAGCAAGTAGCTTCACTGTGCTAGTCCAAGAAGATGGTTTCTCACAGAGCAACCCGCAAATTATTCAAAACGATTCGGTTATTTGGTACAATGTTGATAATCAGTCCAATCTGACCCATCGAATTGTCTACGATTATGACGGTGACGGTTTGTACAATGGCACCTTTGATTGGGATTCTGGTGAATTGTCTTACGATTGTGAGCGGGATGAGAACAACACCAAACTAGATGAAAATTGTACTATTAATTTCATAGTTACCATGGACATGAATTGGACTGTGGGCAATTATACTTACCAGGATATGCGCTCTGACGGCTCGGTAGTTAATGGCACCATTCAACTACTGGCGGATAATGGCACTCACGTAGAAGCAAATGTTCCAGCCATCGGTAGTGAGTTTGGTGTCATTAATGATGACAGAGATACTACAACCAGTACTGAAAGCGAAGATGAAGGGTTAAC
>CAXHFO010000170.1:0-3895 GCA_964015895.1 uncultured Candidatus Poseidoniales archaeon | reverse complement strand
TAAATGAACAAGCAAAACCGCATTTTATCAGAAAACAAGGAGAAAACTTCACTATAAATTCTGTATTATTTGAGCCAGGAGAGGTCCTTACCCCAGAGAAAATATCACTATGTGCGGCAGCAGGAGTGAACAAATTAACAGTTTATCAAAAATTAAAAGTGGCGATAATCCCTACCGGTGATGAATTAAAACCACTTAGTGAAGAGTTAGGCTACGGGGAAATTTATGAATCGAACTCTTATGGATTAAGTGCACTAATAACCTCGTTAGGGCATGAAGCCACACGCTTCTCGACGGTTGTCGACAATTTAGATACGCTGAGAGAAACTCTCAACATTGCGGCAAAGAATCATGATTTGATAATCACCTCTGGAGGGGTATCTATGGGTGATCGAGATTTTGTAAGGATAATTATGCAAAATGAAGGAGATATCAATTTCTGGCGAGTAAAAATGCGCCCAGGCTCTCCTCCAATATTTGGCAAATGGTCAAACACCCCAATATTTGGCTTACCCGGCAATCCAGTTAGTAGCCACGTAGTGTTCCGTGTTATAGTAATGGATTGGTTAATGTCGTTAACCAATTCAACCAATCCCCGAAATAAAATAATTCAAGCAACATTAGATGATGACGTCAAAGTCGCTGAAGGATTTACCACATTTAGAAGGGTAGAATTATTTTACCACCATGGCAAGACTGTAGCCCGCCTAAAAGGCCACCAAGGCTCCGGCAATATCGCTGGAATTGCCATGAGTGATGGCTTGACAATACTTGGTCCAAATGACTCAGGTAAGAAAGGCGAGAAGTGTCAAATAATGTTATTTTAGGTGGTGCGGGTTAATGAAAAAAACAATTACTGAACCAATAATTCTGTTAGAATTTTTAAAATTACAATTCCCTCAAACGACTAACAATAAGTTGAGAAAAATGTTATCAGAAGGCCGGATAAAAATCAATGATTCGGTAGTTTTCAAAGCCAAACAACCACTTGGACTAAACGATAAATTCGAGTTGTTAGATCGGAGTAGTAAGATACTACAAACTGACAAACCCCTCAAAGAATTAAAAAAATCAGCTATTGAAATAATTTTTGAAGATGACGACCTACTAGTTGTGGAAAAACCGGCAAAATTACTCTCAGTTGCAACTGATAAACTAGAACAAAACACCCTCCACGGGAAATGTGTTGACTATCTAAAGCAACAAGATAACAAATCTTGGTGCTACATAGTCCATAGATTGGATAAAGAAACGTCAGGAATCATGCTATTATCAAAAAATAAGCAGTCCAAAGATTATCTTCAAGAACAATTTTCCCAGCGCCAGGTCTACCGGATTTATCACGCCATGGTTGAAGGCCAACCTCTAGAACAATCAGGCACAGTTGAACAATACCTCATGGAAGACAAACACCTCAATATTAGAACTGTGAAACCAAAACACAAAGATGGAAAACTCGCCATAACTCACTGGGAAGTAATCCAGCAAACCGAGGAAGCCTCACTAATTAGAGTCATGATTGAAACCGGTCGCAGACATCAAATTAGAATGGCCATGAAAGAGCTGGGCTGCCCAATAATTGGTGATAAATTACATGAGGCAGAATCTAATCCATTTGGGCGTATTTGTTTACATGCAACATCATTAGAATTCCTCCACCCCGCAACAGATGAGCCGGTTAGATTTGAATCGCAACCACCATTTGCCAAAATATGAACAAAACCATCAATTCAAATAGAGGACTTCTTGAACTCTTGACATCCAATCATGGTTATGGTGTCGTTATGAGTGATAATCAAGATTGGATTACAGTTCGGGGAGCAAGAACCCACAATCTAAAAAATATTGATGTAAAATTACCAAGAGGTAAGTTTGTTGTAGTTTCTGGAGTATCCGGTTCGGGCAAGTCCAGCCTCGCTTTCGATACATTATATGCTGAAGGCCAAAGGAGATATGTCGAGAGTCTTTCCTCATACGCAAGACAATTTATTGGGCAAATGAAAAAAGCTGATTGCGACGGCATCGAAGGACTATCGCCAGCAATATCTATCGATCAAAAACAAGGTAGTCACAACCCTAGGTCAACCGTTGCCACAGTAACTGAAATCCAAGATTATCTAAGGTTGCTTTGGGCAAGAATCGGCAAACCACATTGTCCAACTTGTGGCCGAGAAGTTGCTAGACGAACAGTTCAAGAAATAGTTGATGATATATTTTGGAACCTCGAAGAGCACACAATTGCAGTTTGGTCTCCGGTAATCCGAGCTAGAAAAGGCACCCATCAAGATTTATTCAGACAATTAGTCGAACAAGGTTTCCTCAATGGGAGGGTCAACGGCCATGATGCAGAATTTGAAAGCCCACCTGTGCTAGACAAAAACTTCCGTCACGATATCGATGTTAGAATTGATCGTTTTGTTTGCCGACGAAAGGCCCACCAACGACTAACCGAATCGGTAGAATCAGCAATTCGCTTAGGTGGGGGCACTATCGCTATTGAAAGTTTGAAAGCCCCATCGGAAAATTTAGCATTACCCAAAGGCAGCAGATCACGGCTTAATCAAGCAGGACAGACAATTACCTGGTCTGAAGATTTTGCTTGTCCCGACCACGGCGCATTCATGCCAGAATTATCTCCTAGAGTATTTTCATTCAATTCTCCATTAGGTGCGTGCAGTAGTTGTCAAGGTCTCGGAGTTCAAAGACAATTCAATACCGAACTAATAGTAGATTATGAGATGTCGATCAGCAATGGTTGCGTTAGGCCTTGGAAACGGTCGATGTCACCATCCTGGTACCGTCGTTTACTCGAGCAAGTAGCCGATTATTACAGCATCCCTTCACATGTTCCATTCAAACTATTATCAGACGATGAACAAGATATTTTACTACATGGTTCAGGCTCAACGGTAATTAATTTCCACTTCGAGTCGGATAATGGCTCAGTATACAAGATGAACCGGCCATGGGAAGGAATAATCCCGAGATTGGAGAAAACCTACACTGAAACCTCATCAGATCGAACAAGGAACCGCTTGATTAGCTGTATGACTGATCTTCCATGCTCAGAATGTAATGGCGAGAAACTCAACGCTGCTGCACGCTATGTTACTGTAGGCGGCATCCGACTGCCCGAAGTATCATCTTGTTCGATTCATGAAAGTTTAGAATTGGTAAGAGCATGGCGCCCTGAGCATGAAAGTGGACCGCCTGAATCATATGCGGACCAACTAGAAATCTTAGACGAGAAGAGCCTATTTATCGGCAATGAAATAATGAAAGAGGTTGAAAACAGACTCGATTTCCTCAATAGTGTAGGGCTGGATTATCTAACTCTAGATCGCAAGGCAAACACATTATCTGGCGGCGAGAGTCAAAGAATACGACTAGCTACACAAATCGGCAGCCGATTGACAGGGGTGATGTATGTCTTGGATGAACCGTCAATCGGACTTCATCAAAGAGACAACTCAAAACTTCTTGAAACCCTAAGAGAATTAAGCGATTTAGGTAATACGTTGATTGTCGTAGAACATGATGAAGACACACTACGTCAAGCAGATTGGCTTTGCGACCTTGGCCCCGGCGCCGGTTTAGAAGGCGGCATGATAGTTGCTAACGGCCCACCAGAAGAGGTGATGAAAAATTCCGAATCCATTACTGGCGCATATCTTAGTGGAAAGCAAACCATACCGGTTCCCCAAAAGCGGAAAAAACCAACCAAGCACAAAATCAAAGTTAAGGGTGCTAAGCACAATAATTTACAATCTATCAATGCAACATTCCCCCTTGGTTGTATGACTGCAGTAACTGGGGTTTCAGGTTCAGGCAAGTCATCACTGGTGTCAGGAATCTTGGCTCCGGCTTTACAAAGAGCGCTACATAGAGCAGATAC
>CAXHFO010000169.1:0-3943 GCA_964015895.1 uncultured Candidatus Poseidoniales archaeon | reverse complement strand
GGTCTCGTGGGCTCGGAGATGTGTATAAGAGACAGCATAAGCTTCAACCATATGTTTTGGAGTTGGTAATCCAGGATAAGCAATTGGATCCCCGATGTTAAGTTTCAATATTTTGTGTCCTTCTGCTTCTAATTTTGTCGCAGGTACAACTACATCTCGTATAGCATATTCAATATTAGCAGCCCTTGCAGCAACTGGAATTTGTGTTCTAGCCATTATCTCAACTCAAATCTGCAAGTGTCATTTTGGCCATTTTAAGGACAGCAGAAAAATGTTCTTCTTCAACCGGTTGTACAGAAAGTCTCTGCCCTTTTCTTACTAGTAACATCCCATCACACTCAGGATTATTCTTTACCGCATCTAATGGAATAATTTCTTCCAGCCCCATGACTGGTTCAATATCTACCATTATCCAGCGGGGATTTTCAGGATTAGCTTTTTCATCAAAATATTTCGAATCAGGATCTTGAGCAGTAAAATCAGGATATCCTTCTTTGCAAACTCTAGCGATTCCAGCAATATGAGGAGGTTTGTGATTGGAGTGATAAAATAACACCAAGTCACCCATTTTCATATCATCTCTCATCAAGTTTCTAGCTTGGTAATTTCTCACTCCATCCCAATGAGTAGAACCATCGGCAACTAATTGCTCGTAAGGATATACGTGAGGTTCTGACTTCATTAACCAATAGCCGGCCATGATGCTTCCAAACGTTCCCGCTCTTTTGAGATTTGGATTACCATGCATCTTTGATTTCGTTAGAAATAGCCGCATCTAAAACATCAACATCAGATTTTTGGCCGGAGATTAATCCCAATTTTCTTGCCATACCTGTTGAACTACTTACCGCACCAATGCCCATTTTATCTAATGTTACGAATATAGCTGGTAATAATATTAGCGCGCTTGCAGCGGCAACCCATAATAAAATGAGGATTACAGTAATGAACGGTTTGATTTCCGGAATCGGTATTTGGTAAGCTGTTATCATACCTAAAGAGGTCACTACTGCAGCCTCAAACAATGACATACCAGTTCCAACGGCGGCTGTCTTGATGGCTTTTATACCACCACCTAATTCCCTAATTCTATTCGATATGTGAATAGAGAAATCAACACCAACACCAACTAAAATAGAGCCAATCATCACCGTTACTAGCGATAGTGTGACATCCATTTGCCACATCACTAACCATTGCAAAGCAACTGTAGCAATAACTGGGGATGTCGTCCAAAAAGAATACTTAACGTCTTTGAAGACAACTGCTAACACAATTAAGGTTAGAATAATTGCAAATGCCAGCGAGGTATATTGAGAACCAACAATTAATTGGTTTACCTCAATTGCTGTTGCAGCAACACCGGTTAGATGCTCTGCTCTACCGCTATCTACAGATCTAAACGAATCTGCATGTTTATTGACTTCTTCAACGCTTGACGCTGTTTCTGCAACGGGTATAAACGGCATGTCAACATAAATCAGGGTTCTATCAAAATCTTCGCTGATGAAAATTTCTCTTGTTTCGTCCGTGATGGAGGCGTAGAATACATTGAGCAAGAAAATTTGAGATTGTTTGGTACCCGGCAAGCCATAATTATCAGGTTGTATCAGTAGATCCCAAAATGAAGCATCAGCTGTAACTTCTTGATTTAGTAATACTTCTGCAGTTTCCTTTATGTCATCGGGTAGTGGAGTTAAATTTACAAATTCATATATTTGAGCACCCGATACAGTCGGTGCAAAACCCGTGGATTTCATCAAAAAGACAATTGATACTGCTGAAGTATCTTTTACGGTATTTAATTTACTTTCCAGTTGATCGATTCGTTTGAGATTCTCAGCAGGATCATCATTTCCAGTATCGGCGTCATTAGTATCACCGGTAACATTTGCATGGATAAGCACCATACCGATTTGTCCAGCATTAAAATCATCAGAATACTGTTTCATTTTAATCACTGGTGCTTCACCTTCTGGAGCCATACCAAGTAAGTCAATATCTTCCCTAACATTTGCCTGACCCATGGTAGCAGAAAGGAGTATTAGCAATAAAAAGACCCCAATAATTGCTCTACTATACTTAACCGGAGCTTCGACTAGAACTTCAAATGCTTTCAGTGGGGGGTGTTTAGGCTTCCTTAAATCAAGTAGTAATGTTAGATTTGGGACCATAAACATCGTAAGTACGTAAACAACAATAATCCCTCCCGAAAGGGCAATTCCGACCGTTTGTATCGGAGCCATTGGAGTAAATACCAGAGATATAAAACCAATAACAGTGGTAACCGCGGATAAAAATACTGCTTTTCCGGTTGAAGATAGTGAAGCACGCATCTTTTCTGACTTCGTACCATCTTCCTCAGCATATCGATTAGTGATGTGCAAACCATATGACACTCCTAAAGCAAGTAAAATTGGTCCAACTATGATAACAGTCATCGTTACTTCATAATTAGTCGCACCAATAATCCCCAGCGTCCAAAAAACGGCACATAGCGTCGGTAGGCCTGCAATAATCACCACCTTAATTCCCTGTATGGGCCTCATTCCTGTAATACCTGTTTGCAATAAATCAGAGTGAAATATGAATAATCCAAGCGCAACTAAGACTATTGCAGTTGGGAATATCTCCCAAAATAACTTGAAGGAAAATTCTGTGACAGCATTGGTAATTGGAACAGGACCTGTTAATGTCATTGTTAGATTTAGATCATCCCAATTACACAGACCAGATTCTGGGTCTGGAACACCGTCACCATTGGTATCATCACAATACCTTTCTTCTGTGCGTAGTTCATCTAGTTGCTTCTGAGTATCTGCAATTAAATCTTTAGCAGGATAATCTGGGTCTTCGACAACTGCCACAGCCATAATCGCTCGATCGAGTAAACCATCTGGACCACCGCAATCTCCATCACCACCAGTACAAACATCTCTGGCCAATTTGTCTAAACCCGGCGTGGGAGTTCCGTCTTCTTCATACATTTCATTGATAACTAAGTCAATTGTAGTCTGGCTAGGAATTTCATATGAACCGCCAAACTGGTCATCTGTCTCTGCAAATGCAGTGTTAATTGCTTCAGCAGCATCTGCAGTTGCGCATTCATCTAAACCAGGAGCACATCCTAGTTGGCCAAGTTCAGTAACGAACGCCTCTCTCACTCTTGGAGCACTTGAATTAACTTCTTTGAGTACCGTAGATAATGAAAGAATGTAAATAACCCTATCGTTTTCAGAGTCTGAGAGATATGGATTAAGTTCTTTTTCAACATAACTCATCTCTTGTAAAATTCTCTGGTCGGTAATATTCCTCGTACCTGATTCGACATAAATAATCATCACGTTGGTAGACCAATCTTCCTCAACTAAATTAATCAATTCAGCCACTTGACTTCCTTCCGGAAGGTAAACTTCCATATCTCCATTAACATTTAATGCAGGGTTATCTGGATCGTCATCAAAACGTGTATCATCAAGAAACCCTGATTGGGAAACAAAATATGCTGTTAACAGCAGAAATATTGTGATTACCGCCACAGGATATTTGGTTATTGCACCTGTTGCCCCGTGTTTTTGCCATTCACGCTTAAACCGGTCTGGAGCCTCTAACACTGCATCAATGGCAGATTTGGCACGGAAATCCTTGACACGGGCGGTTAAATCAACTGCACCGGTTTGAATTTTGGCTCGGCTATATTCCGCTAAAGCGCCGATTCGTTTGGAAAATTTACGACTTTCTATGGAAGGTTTAGAATTATCTTTCCCTTCTGACATAGTCTTCCCATGTTAACCCAAGAGCACCCGCTTCTAATGTTTACCGACTATATGACTAAAGTTATTGATAATCAAATACTCATCCGTTGGTTTGATAGCATGTAAGTATTGTGCAAGTTGGACCCGTGTTGTTTACGAGCGTGGGGCCGGTGGGGCATATGCCAACT
>CAXHFO010000168.1:0-3949 GCA_964015895.1 uncultured Candidatus Poseidoniales archaeon | reverse complement strand
CAGACTTTGAATCTTTTTTCTTCGCGTTGGCCCAAGTTGCTTCTCCGGCGAGTCTAAGTGTAGTTGCGTGTTCTCCTGAAGCATCTACCTCGCGTAGCAAATCTAAGCATCCAGAGGTGTTTCCTTTGTCAAGCATTTTTCGTGCTTTTTCCCATGATTTGTCCATTTTTTCGTCTGCCATGTTGCTCGGACGGAGGTTTCTGTTTTGAGGTTCTCTATGAAAATTAGCAATAATCCTCTTGCATAACCAAGCAACATATTCAAAGAGTGCTTGCTAATCGCTAATTTTAGGGGCGGGTGCTTAGAGCCCCAGGAGATTAAATTCAATGGAAAACATTGCCAATGATTTCACGATAAATATTGCAACGGCAAATGGAACTGGTTCCCAGTCTGCGAATCTAATTCTATTACAGTCTATGTTTGACATGGGCATCCCAGTAAGCGGAAAAAATCTTTTTCCCTCAAATATTTCTGGCCTACCTACTTGGTATATTATTAGACTCTCAGACCATGGCTATCAAGCCCCAGGCAATAGAACTGACATACAAATTTTAGTCAACCCCGCAACATGGGAAGAAGACCTTGCAGCACTCGAACCAGGTACTGTTGTCATATGGAACGAAAACTCCAAACTACCCATGGATAGAGATGATGTGATTTCATACCCAATCCCGATGACAAAAATTGCCCGGGGGATAAATCCGAAGCTTGCCAAGTTGATTACCAACATCGTATATGTTGGCGCCATAGCCGAAATATTAGGAATCGAAAAATCGGCTCTTGAATCAGCAGTAAAAAAGCAATTTAAGGGTAAAACCTCAGCCATAGAACTCAATTCCGATGCGTTAGAACAAGGAAGAGCCCACTTTCGTGAAAATCTAGAAAAAATCGATCCATACACCGTTGAAAGCAGGCCGATTGAAAAGCCTCAATTTTTCATCGAAGGCAACGAAGCGGCAGCAATGGGGACCCTATTTGGCGGCGCTCAGCTATTAGCTTGGTATCCAATCACTCCTTCCTCATCAATAGCGGAAGGAATAATTGGCTGGATTCCTAAAATCAGAACCAATGATGAGGGAGAGACCGACTGTGCGGTGATTCAGGCGGAGGATGAACTAGCCGCAGCGGGAATGGTCTTAGGTGCTGGCTGGGCTGGAGGACGTGGATTAACTGCAACTTCAGGGCCTGGCATTTCTCTAATGCAGGAATTTATTGGACTGGGATACTTTGCTGAAATCCCATCCGTATTTTGGGATGTCTGCCGAGTTGGACCATCTACCGGTCTGCCAACTAGAACTCAACAGTCTGACATTACCCTGCTTTACGAAGGCAGCCATGGAGATACACAACATATTGTTCTATTCCCTGGCACTGTTGAAGAGTGTTTTGAATTCGGTTGGCGAGCTTTCGATATCGCTGAACGATACCAAACACCAGTATTCCCGATGAGCGACTTAGACTTGGGGATGAACAGATGGACATGCTCAGGCTTTGATTATCCAGATATTCCAATGGATAGAGGAAAAGTTGTTCGTGACCGTGATGTGTTTGAGGCCTTTGAAGAATTTGGCAGGTATCTTGATGTTGATGGTGACGGAATACCATATCGAACTCTTCCTGGATCGGGGATGGCTCCTATCCTATACCGTGGAACAGGGCACAACCCAATGGGCCTATATTCAGAAAAACCACATGATTACTTTCAACTTATGACCCGACTGAAAAATAAGATAGATGGCGCCAGAGATGATCTTCCAGCTCCTATTCTGCGAGAAGAAGCAGAACAAGAACTCGGGATAATTTATCTTGGCAGTATGGAAAATTCTATCCAAGAAATCGACGATATTCTAGAAGCCTCTGGAATCAAAGTTAGTCAGTGTAGAATACGTGCATTACCTGCGCACAGCGAAATTGAAAAATTCATTGCCCGTCACAAGCAAACTGTGGTTTTAGAAATCAACAGAGACGCGCAACTCTTCGGTATTTTAAGGAAAGAATTGCCATTTGAACTAATTGAAAAGATGCATAGCACTGCATACTCAGACGGTATGCCGCCACGTGCTAAGATTTACGCCGATTTAATATTAAAAATCTTACAGGGTGAGTAAAGATGAGCGAACAAAAAGAACGACCGGAACGCAAAGAGAGACCTGCTAGGGCAGAGCGCAAGGAACGCCCTGCTCGTAGCGAACGCCGTGAACGTGCACCTAGGCCGGTAAAACTGAACGTCATAAATGAACCAAAAGAAAGTTACACTGGTGGGAAATCATCACTATGTCCAGGTTGTGGTCACGACCAAATCTCAAATGTGATTATTAGTGCAGCCTGGGAAAATGGTATTGAGCCTCATAGAATTGCTAAAATGTCAGGCATCGGTTGTTCGTCAAAAACTCCGGCTTATTACCTCGGTAAATCTCATGGTTTCAACACAGTACATGGTAGAATGCCCTCAGTAACTACCGGAGCATATGCTGTCAACAAAGACCTACTCTACATCGGAGTTTCCGGAGACGGAGATTCGGCTTCTATTGGTATTGGACAACTTATTCACGCAATAAGAAGAAACATGGATATGGTCTACATAGTCGAAAATAACGGTGTTTATGGCTTGACTAAAGGGCAATATTCTGCTACTGCTGACATCGGCTCTAAAAAGAAGAAAGGGCCAATCAACAAAACTCAGCCAATTGACCTTTGCGCACTAGCAATTAACCTCGGATGTACCTTTGTTGCTAGGTCATTCTCAGGCTCAAAAAAGCAATTAAATGCTATACTCAAAGCAGCAATGTCACACAAAGGGTTCGCGCTAATCGATGTAATTTCACCATGTGTCACCTTCAATAATAATGATGAATCAATGCGCTCATATGGATATGTCAAAGATAACGAAATCACGCTACACATGACTGATTACATTCCACATTTTAATCCAATTCCAGAAGTTGAAGTTCCCGAAGGAAACTTTCGCGATATAACCTTGCACGACGGCTCTACTATCCGACTTGAGACTATCTCCGATACTCATGACCCGGGCAACGCAGTTGCTGCACTAACCGCACTACACGAAGCGGAAAATCAAGCAAAACACGTGACAGGTCTACTTTATTTCGACAGCACAAAAGCATCACTAGCAGAAGATTTAGGGATCGTAGAGACTCCGTTAATCGATGTTCCTGATGCTGAACTAAGGCCAGGGAAAGATATGCTGGATAAAATTAATGCAGCATTCCTGTCGTGAAATGACCAGAGACCCAATCTCCAATAAAGGAGTAGTTTTCATCAATGCTCATGGGACCACTCACTGTGGGCGGCATCGGTCTAGCAGTATCTGCTTCTCTGTATACGGCTTACAAACTAAATAAACGCAGAAATATGCGTTTACTTAGAGAGGCTAGAAGGAGAAAATATGCTCCTGATCTTCCTCCACTAATCAATACCAACACAACGACTACGGTAATTGCTCAAGATGAAGTGTCGTCAGAAAATCACCCACCAGTGGAAAGAACTGTGCAGATTGAAGAGTTGGATGAGAAACAGTACGACCAATGGAAAACTAGAGATGGCAAGCGAGATACCAACATCATGGAACTTCGTTTGATATTGGAAGACATCATCGACGAACTTCCCGAACTCGAAGAAGTAGTTGAAGAAGAACTCACTGATGAAGAACGTATCATGGAGTTAGCTGCAAGAGGCGAGTGGATTCAAGAAAATGAAGAAGAATTAGAAGAACACGCGACATTTGTTGAAACTGAAATGGTTGGTTCGGGTATCATTGTCGAAGAGGCACCCCCTGAAAATGATGACATGGACGAACGACTCGAACGTGAAGGCGGGAAATCTGGCGCAGTACAAGTATCACTGGCATGGGATGATTACAATGATTTAGACCTGCATTTATTTTGCCCCTCGGGTGAAAGAATATACTTCAATAACAAAGAAAGTGAAT
>CAXHFO010000167.1:0-3967 GCA_964015895.1 uncultured Candidatus Poseidoniales archaeon | reverse complement strand
ACTCGAACCTTCGTCGGCAGCGTCAGATGTGTATAAGAGACAGGTTCTGGGCAAGTCCGTTTGTTTGGAACTAATCCTTGGAAGAACCCAGCACCCTATTCACGCGTTGGTTTTGTTCCTGAAGGTGAGAAGATGCACGATTGGATGACCGCACATGATTTCATCTCAACCTTTGCCCGTCTGGATGGTCTAACACGTGATGAAGCTAAATTAGAGGCTGATAGAGTACTAGATTTCGTCGGCTTGGGCGATGTTGCTCACAAACAAATTGGCAGGTTCTCAAAAGGTATGCGTCAACGTACAAAAATTGCTCATTCTTTGGTCAATGATCCAGATTTGATAATCCTAGATGAACCTCTGCAGGGTTGTGATCCACTGGCTAGAACCACCATCATGAACGTGATAAGAGAATTAGGCAGAATGGGCAGAACAGTCATAGTAAGTAGCCATATTTTGAGTGAGATTGAACGAATTACTGAACAGATTGTCATCCTTCATCATGGTAGGTTATTGGCACTTGGTAACCTTCACGCGATTCGAGAAAGGTTAGATAACATCCCTCACAGGATAGAGATTGGTACAGATGGGCCTAAAAATTTGGCTAAAAGCGTGATAGATATCGAATCTGTTCACGGTATAATGTTTCAAAGCGATTCGGTTCTGTCAGTGCAAACTCATAATTTGGGGGATTTCCACAATAATCTACCTAAAGCCATTATTGAAGGTGGGCACAAAGTTACCTCAATCGATAACCCCGATGATGACCTTGAGTCAATATTGGGCTACTTAACAAGCGGGAGTCGATTGTAATGGCTGATAAAACCAATACTATTTTCCGAGCTTTAGATAGAAAAGCAGCAGCAATCACTGAATTCACCATGAGGCAATACCGTACTAAGATTTCTACTTGGGTGGTGTTGGTTACCGGCATGATTGTGATTTGTTTGTTGATGATGTTTTATGTTGATGCGATGCAGAGAGACTTTGAAGCTATAGATAATGATGGTGATTCTGTTGATTCTGACGGTGATTTATATCCAGATGGTCAGGAGAGATTGTACGGAACTGATCCTTTTTCCGAACAGTCACATCCTGGTCTATTCGACCCTCCAGTGCCTCCAGATGATCCATCTAAATGGATTGACGAGGATGATTTTGATTGGGACGAGTCACCTTCTGGTACCCAAACCGTTAGCGTTGGATATGATGATGACGGAGACTGTCGCTCAAAAGATACCGATTCACAAAAAGATACCAATGATAACGGGATTACCTGTGATATTGAATTATCACGTGATTTAAACGGTAATCTGAGATATTCAAGCGATGCATTTGTCGATGAGGATCCAGATGATGATGCCTATGCTAAAGAAGCACTACATCGAGCCTCAATCTTGGGTATAGGGAAATTAGGATTTGTGTTTATTATTAGTATCTTCATACCACTATTTTTGGCTACTGGGCTGATTCGAGATGAAATGAATTCTGGCACTATGCACTACATGCTTACTAAACCAATAGCGAGAACTGAGGTATTTTTGTACCGTGTTCTTGGCTATATAGGTATAGTTTGGCCTTATCTTATCTTGCTAACCTTAATCTCGGCGATAGTAACAGGTTTTGCAGGACCAGGAGATTCATTTTTTAGATTCTCTGAATTTGGTATTTGGTTAGCAATATTGTTTGCTGCGATGTTGGCGACATTGGTGTATGGTATGCTGTTCTGTTTCCTAGGAACGATGTGGAAATATGGTATTGTCTTGGCTATCCCATTTGCCGCATGGGAGTTAGGTATGGCATTACTTTCCATGGGGGTTCCTGAATCGCCAATTTTGCGATTCTCTATCGTTGGATGGGCAATGGTAATTGTTGATTCGGCAAGTATGATTATTTGGCCTGATATGGATTTGTTAATCAGTTCAGGTTTTTCAGTAGAAGTGCAAGATTCCTTTGGATTTGAACGTGAGGAATTAATCGGCTCTGAGGCATTGAACTATTTCTTTGCGACTCCTGGCTTAGGGGATATTAGTCCGTTCTTATCGATGATTATTGCCACTGTAGTCTTACTTATTCAAGCAATTGCTCTACTATTTATCGGCGGAGCTTTGTTCAAAGGGAAGGAAATAGAATGATGCCTTCGCTAGATAAGTTTGCAGGCGATTTATCTCGAATGTGGAAACTGCAAGAAAGAGAGCCCCTTCACCACCTAACTTGGGATTGGTGGTGGTGGCTATTGATGCTTGATGATGAAGACGGCAATCCAAGCGGAAAACAACTGATGGTATTGTGGTCAACTAAAGATAATCCCAAAGTCAGTGTTAGTGGCACTAATTGGGAACCTAAAGGCCGACCTGGATTTGACAATGATGGCGGCATCTCCCTTGATGGCATGGTCTGTGCTTGGTGGTATGATGGTAAGAGGATGTATGAACCCTATATCAAGCACAAATGCCGTATGATTGTGGTTAGTGATGACCACCCATCTTGGCCAGGTGATTCCAAATCTGTGGGAAGTGGTGGCGGTGCAGTAGTTCCACTAACTGATGATGATATGTCAATGGGACTGAAGAGCGATTTAAGCGAATTTTGGCTCAATCTATCCACTGATGAATTTCCTGAGGATGATAATGTTCCAAGTAAAATGGAATTTACGCTAACGCCATGGAATGAACCTATGTCTACAGCAAGACATGCAACAGCCACCTACGCCATGAATATGGGTTATGACATACTTCGTTTACATGGTTGTAAAGTGGCCGGCAATTTAGATGGTAAGGATGTTTCAGGTACTGCCTATTTCCAGAAAGTTTGCGTTCAAGCACCGTCAGTACCTTGGTATTGGGGTATGTTACATCTTAGCGATGGATCATACATTGATTGGTTTTTACCCCATTTGAGCATGACAGTTTCATCAAGGGATAATAAGCCTTGGAAAAAGCGAGATTTAGGTCATATGAGTTTGTCACAAGGAGGCCTATTTCATGATGCAGTAGCTCAAAAAAGCCGCAAATTTTCGAATGTGAGGGTGGAAAAATACGCTTTAGATAAAACTGAAGCTGAACACGGTGCTAATCCAGGTATTAAGCTTCCGGGTTTCAAAGTTGAAATGTGGAGTGATGAGGCAACGATTACTCTGGATGTAGAAGCAGTAGACCGCGCTCATTGGGCTTTTGAGCAACCAACAATTGGCGGATTAGTCTCTAATTTCACCTACAATGAATATCCATTATTGGTCAAGAAACTAGTTATTTCTGACCAAAATGGCGTTCGAACTAAGAAAAATTATGACTGGATTAGGGGTAACGCAGAACATTCTTGGGGTATTTTGCATTAAACTAACCCCTGATGGGGCAACATTCATGTGGGATAAGTCCTCAAACAATAACTAGAGGGAACGATATGTCAGAAGAAGCAACCACGGATGAAGTCAAGGTTAGTGAAGAGTTAGAATCTCAACAAACCGAGAACTTGGCCAAAAAATTCCGATTAATTCCAGGGGAAGAAATCCACCTAACCAAGAAACCCAGTACCTTTGCATTTATTGGTATGTATGGCTTGGGTGCCTTAGTTCTAGGCCTTCACTTTTTGTTTGGGAGAGTTGATTCTCTTGGTGAAGATTCAGAAGGTATTATGGCTTTAGTTTGGGCTTTTATGGATTTAACTACTAGTGAAACAATGTCCTTCAGTTTCATCTTTTTCATGTTATTTGTGGCATGGCTAAATCGTTTGCTAAATACTTCTACCTCGGGTAGATGGGTTACTTTGTGGCTGCTACTTGTCGCATTTACTCCGTTGATTATTCAAATTGATGATTTTATCTTTTTTGTCACAGATTTATTCGGCGAAGGGAAAGGAGACTTTATTGGAATTGAGTACAATTTCTATCTGTTTGGTGTCCTGTATACTGCATTATTTTACGGTTTGACATTTTACTACCAGAATAGTTTCCATTACGCAATTACTTCAG
>CAXHFO010000166.1:0-3994 GCA_964015895.1 uncultured Candidatus Poseidoniales archaeon | reverse complement strand
TACGATTCTTCTATTTTCTTTCTTACTGGTTTTTGAACACTGCACAGGACTAGGAAGATCAATTCTACCTTCAACCACCCCGGTAGGGTCGAGGGCCAATCGTCGAATTATTGGTCGGAGGTTATTTTCAGCCTCAAGCATATCTCTAACGTGAATTCCCCGACGCTTTTTTGCCAGGCTAAATCCGGAAGTTAAGGCTAAACATCCAGCGATGTAATATACCCAAAACCATGGGCCGTCCGGTGAATTAGTATGCGGCAACTCATCGCCAACCTCGACTCCCAAATCTACCTCAGGAGTCAATAAGAAACCATTTAATTGTAATTTTAGGTCATTTGAAGTATATTGTTCATAATTACAGTGACGATGATGGTTATGCTCTCTTGAGTCACATTTTATTTCTTCATAATCTGCAATGTTAGTGGAGTATTCAATCAAAGCCGAGGCTGAAATTACCAAAATTGCTAAGGTTATAGTCTTAGCAAAGAATACTGCAAAAGCCCCTGGTGGTTTAGCATATCTTTGCTTCATCGCGACAGTTCTCGACTTTTTAGACTTGGGTTTGCGCCAAAATAATAGCATTATTATTCCTAATACGACAAATAATGCTAACTCTTCATTTATGTGAAAATTATTGCTCATATGTTATCAATTATCTATATCTCTCCGGTACTACTTAAAACAAATGCTAGAACTTTCCCGATGAGCCAAAACCACCAATTCCACGGTCGGTAATTCCAAGTTCATCATATTCCATTTCAACAAATTTGACAGTTGGCACTTGGGCAAATAGCAATTGAGCAACCCTTTCACCTTTGTTGACAAGAAACTCTTCGCCTTGGCCAATCCAGGTTGCAAGTACCATTAACTCCCCGCGATAATCAGAATCGATGGTCCCAATTCCGTTGGGCATAATCATGCCTTTCTTGCCAAGTGATGACCTGCATCTGATTTGTCCTTCCCAGCCATTAGGTATAGCTACAGCAACCCCGGTTCTTATCATAGAACTTTGATATTTTTTTATTATGGTTTCTTCAAGCGCATAGAGGTCCCATCCTGCAGCTTGTGCAGTGCCTTGTGTTGGGGTAATTGCATCCGGCTCGAGTTTTGCTATCCCGATTTCAAGTTCTAGGTTCATATCCCTCCCAAAAACTCTCGGTTATTGACAATTACTAAGTATAATCTAACTTACATGCTACAGTGGAAACAAAGCAATAAAAGAGACGAAATTTTGTGGTAACTATCGCAACCAATTATGAAAGGTAATAAAGATTGATTATGGTTCTCTGTGGCTTTTATTCCCCGCCACTTAAACTACCAAAAAACCTCTATTTCCTTTGGAGGCTGTTGGGGTAGTATTATACACTCTTTGGCTGAGAACAAAATCCAGCGCGACCAAATAGGTATGAGGTGAGAATATGGTAATCGACCAAGCAAAAAATACAACAGAAGAAACAGAAATAGACTTTTCCCAAGAACACATAGAGCCAATGCTTCAAGAAGCTCCAGAAAGATTCGTATTATTCCCGATAGAGCATTCAGATATATGGGAGATGTATAAATTCCATGCAGCAGCATTCTGGACTGCAGAAGAGATCGATTTAGCCGAGGATGCAAAAGATTGGAAGAAACTCAATGCTAACGAACAACATTTCCTAAAACACGTCTTGGCATTCTTTGCTGCGAGTGACGGAATTGTTAATGAGAATCTGGTGACTAATTTCGCTGATGAAGTGCAATGGGCTGAAGCTCGCTGTTTCTACGGTTTCCAGATTATGATGGAAAATATACATGCAGAAACATACTCGTTGCTAATCGATGCTTACATTACTGACCCCGATGAGAAAACCCATCTTTTCAATGCACTAGAAACTGTCCCCTCAGTACGCAAGAAGGGTACTTGGGCACTAAAGTGGCTGTCGAGGAAAAAGGGATCTTTCGCTCAAAGGTTAGTTGCATTTGCGGCAGTTGAAGGGATATTCTTTTCGGGTTCATTCTGTGCAATCTTTTGGCTAAAGAAGCGAGGTTTGATGCCAGGATTGACATTCTCCAACGAACTAATTTCTAGAGATGAAGGTCTACACTGCGACTTTGCTTGTCTACTTCACAACAAATTAATTAGAGGCGCTGGTGAAAATATGATTCATCGAATCATTGCAGAAGCAGTAGAAATTGAAATCGAGTTCGTAACCAGCGCTCTTCCAGTAGAGTTGATTGGAATGAATGCCGGATTGATGCGACAATATATCGAATTCGTCGCAGACCGCTTATTGGTGTCTCTTAACAGCAGCAAACTCTACAACGTTTCAAATCCATTCCCATGGATGGAAATGATATCAATGCAAGGTAAAACCAATTTCTTCGAAAAGAGAGTTGGCGAGTACCAAAAATCAGGTGTCAAGGATAGTGGTTCTAGTCTAGGAAGTGTCCAACAACGCTTCTCAGTAGACGAAGACTTTTGAACCGTACGCGATGGAGACAAGATACTGCGAATTTCAATAACATGACAACGGAGGCCAGAATATGACAATGCAAGTAGTAAATAGGAAAGGCGAAAGAGAAGATGTAAGGTTCGATGCAATCCTAGAAAAACTGACCGGCTTAACATATGGATTAGATGAGCAATGGATTGATCCAGCACATTTGACAAAATTAACAATTGAAGGCCTTTATGACGGGGTTTCAACAAGAGAGCTTGACCAGTTAGCGGCCGAAACTGCAGCATCACTAGCTTCCCATCATCCTGATTACAGCAAACTTGCAGCTAGAATCTGTGTGGATGACCTTCATCGTTCAACAAAATCTACTTTTTCAGAAGTCGTAACCGACCTTCGAGAATTTATTGATCCAGAATCTGGAGCTCACGCACCATTGATTTCCGAGGAAGTTTACAAGATAATTCAGGACAATAAAAAAGTTCTAGATGAGTACATAGATTACGGAAGAGATTTCAATTACGACTATTTTGGATTCAAGACCTTAGAACGGTCATACCTGTTAAAATTAAATGGTCAAGTAGTTGAAAGACCACAACACATGTTGATGAGAGTTTCAGTTGGTATTCATCATGGTGATATAGAGAAAGCACTGCATACATATGATTTGATGAGTCAAGGTTATTTTACTCATGCAACCCCTACTCTGTTTAATTCTGGCACACCTACTCCCCAGATGTCTTCTTGCTTCTTGCTGACCATGCAAGATGATTCTCTAGTGGGGATTTATGACACTTTGAAACAGTGCGCGCTTATCTCAAAATCTGCTGGTGGAATTGGTCTATCAATTCACCACGTAAGGTCAAAAGGGTCTTACATCAAAGGGACTAATGGGGAAAGTAATGGTATTGTTCCAATGTTAAGGGTTTTCAACGATACCGCAAGATATGTTGACCAAGGTGGCGGCAAAAGAAAAGGCTCAATTGCGATTTACCTAGAACCATGGCATCCAGATATTTTGGCGTTCTTGGATTTGAGGAAAAATCACGGTAAAGAGGAACTAAGGGCCAGAGATTTGTTTTACGCATTGTGGACTCCAGATCTGTTTATGGAAAGAGTACAAGATAATGCAGAATGGTCATTCTTTTGTCCTAATGAATGCCCTGGTCTTCAAGACGCCTATGGCGAAGATTTCAAGAAGTTATACGAATCTTATGAAGCCCAAGGTCTGGCACGAGAAACAGTTCCTGCAAGAAGCGTTTGGGACAAGGTAGTCGAAGCTCAAATTGAGACAGGAACTCCATACATGCTTTACAAAGATGCGGCGAATATAAAATCGAATCAAAAGAACCTTGGAACAATTAGATCTTCTAATCTTTGCACAGAGATTTTGGAGTACACAGCCAAAGATGAAGTGGCAGTTTGCAATCTAGCATCAATTGCATTGCCCCGGTTCGTCAAAGAAGATAGCAAAGAATTCGATTTCCAAACATTATATGACGTGACTTACCACGTGACTGGCAATCTTAACAGAGTTATTGACGTAAACTACTATCCCG
>CAXHFO010000165.1:0-3998 GCA_964015895.1 uncultured Candidatus Poseidoniales archaeon | reverse complement strand
CTGGCATCATTGTTGCGGTGTTTTCAAATACATCTCTCACTCTATTTTCTATCTCTCTAGCGTTCTCTAGTAGGTCTCCAAGTGGTATATCTAGGCCTGTCAAATCACATACTGCTTCAATAGCAATCGCTGCTGCTCTAGCGTCTGGATACATTGGGCTTGCCTCAGCCAGGAGTGCTGTCACATCTATGCCCAGTCGATCGCCTTCGCCAAGCAAGAATCCAGTTATTCCGGCAACTATGCCTTGTTGGATCGGTTCTATACCGGCTCTCTTTAGGTCATCTCTAGCTGATTTTGATGAACCAACCCCGTACAACTCGCCCTGCTCAAGTTGTTGGTCATTGGAAGTGACGCCGTCGATGATGATCAATTTGTCAAACCTCCCTTTTGTATACCATTCAAGAACCGTTGATGCAAACATAATATCTTGCTTATCTTGGAATTTTATTTCTGAAGTAAATACACCAATGCCATTGCCTTGGTAAACTCTTACTGGATGTTTGGGTATTTCATCTTGGATTAATGCAACGGCTGGAAAATCTGCGTTTAATACAGTCCCTAACTGATTTAATCTCAGGGTTCGAATTATGTGAGAGGCGGCGATAACTCCGACCATACCAGCAGTGGTAAATCCGGCAATTGCAACGCCACCAGTAGTTGGGTCTGCTCCGCTCTTTAACACAAGAGCGTATCCCTTAAACTCGTGTTCTGTCATGCCTACTGATACATGCGTCAAGGCAGGAGTTTGAAAAGACTACTATCAATTTCTCATACAATTATAACTTCAGTAATTAATTGTAAACAGTTATCAATGTCCAGCCCTTGGGTTTTATTGAGATACCATGTCTGATATGAGCAAGATATCAATTCAAGTAGGAGAATTCGAATTTGAATATGAAGGTTCTCAAATTGAGGTTGATGAAAAATTTGCCCAGTTTAAAGAGGAAGGGTTTTGGAATATTATGACTGAAATGTTGCAAGAAGCAAAGGACGTTAACCTCGACACAAATGCGGTTGTTTCAAAGGAACAAGCAGTATCTGATAGAGGCCTGAAGTTTCGAAATTTGGTTGAGAATTGCAGCCTAGAAGGGAAACCTGACCGTGTACTTGGTGCACTTCATTTTCTAAGAGACGTTGAAGGAGTCAAAGATTGCCCACCTAGAGTAATCAATGATTTATTTGAGGAAGCAAACATTGAGCCACCTGGTAATCTCTCGCTTTACATCAATCGATTAAAGGAAAAACAATATCTCAATATTGCCAGTAAACACGGCGATAAAAATCGCTTTGCTGAATTAACTGAAGTTGGAAGGAAACATCTAGAAGATAAGGCCGGAAATTGAGGATTGCAAATGGTAATGTCTGGTAACCCCGATGACCCTCGAGATAATACCGGGGAGGAAGGCGTAGTTCTAGATTGGTCATATCAAAATAAAGCAGAAGCATTGTTACGCAAAGGACGTCATCCCGGCTCAAATTTCAAACGAGCAATACTTGACAACGCTGATTTGACAGAAGGAGATTTTTCTAATTGCAATTTTAACAAAGCATCTATGGTAGAGGCTGATTTAATGAAATCAGCATTCGATAATGCTGACTTTCGTGGAGCAGATTTACGTAAAGCAAGATTAAATTTGTCGAATTTTAATAATTGTAAGTTCAAAGGTGCAGACCTCAGAGGCATTAGGGGAAAATACGCAATTTGGCGTGGTAGCGACTGGTGGAATGCTACTATAGACGATAGCTTGGCAAAGGCACTAAAAAAGAAATGGCCAAGACCAAGTGATGAATGATTCATTCTTCGCTTTCATTGACTTCATTTGGATTGACTAGTTCGACATTGGACCAGAATTTACCCTTCATGGCTTTACGTGCTCGAGCATTAATCATTGGTAAAGCGGCAAATGCACCGCATACAAACATACATACTCCGCATAAGTAAACAAATATCTCATAGGTCAACAACAGCGCTCCGCTAAGATTTTCATCAGATGCAAGTCTGATTAATTGGCTACCATATACTCCCGAAATCAAGCCTATTGTGGCTCCTGTGGTAGAAATTATGGGACCTGTTTGTTTTAATCTAAACGTATTTATTGAACCAACAAGAACCAGAACGCCGGCGATACCAAGACCGATTGCTCTGATGATAAACCCGTTTGAATCTCTTGCATCATCATGAAATTGCTGATATTGCTCTTCGGTTATTTGCACATCAGATTGGCTATTTGGCGTCTCCAATAATGTCTCTACTTCTTCATCAGAGATATCCTCGCTCGAGTGGAGAAGAAAGTCTTGATAGGATTGAAACAGAATCAAAATAGCACCAAAAAACAGCACCATTGCTATGGTCTTTGGGCCCTTTTTATCTTCTTTTATTGGAATTGCGCCCCATACATCTTTAGGGACTGAAGATGAAGGACTTTCATCTTCCATAATTATTGAGAAATCAAATTGTTTTTCAGCCATGCTGTCACCTCAATTTAAATGATCAGACAAGCCTTTTGCTAACCAATCTGGAATTTCAGTAGATTCTAAACTATTCATATCTACACAAACAGTTACCTGTTTGGAGGACCATAGATGAGTTTTTTCTTGATTATAGAAATCATATTGCCAAGTACACGACTTAACGCCTAACTTCACAACAGATATTTCGGCGGTAACTACATCACCATATCTTAGAGGATGGATGAAATTGGTTTCTATATTCACTACTGGGAAGCCAAGCCTATGTTGTTCAATGATTTTAGGATATGATGTGCCGCACATTTCTTCCCAACACTCTTCAAAAAACCGGTGTGCTAAATCGTATATCCGCGGATAATATGCTATGTTTGCATTATCGATCATCGGGTAGTCAACCCTTCTTTGCAAAGTGACGGCCATATCTAGCCCACCTAGCGCGTCGTCATGAATCCTTGTATGGCGATTTTTTTTAACCCGTTGCGCTTATATTACCCGTTCCAGTCGCATGGTTTACGGCCCCATAGTGTAGCTTGGATATCACCCTGGTTTGCGGAACCAGTAACCCGTGTTCGAATCGCGGCGGGGCCGCCAATTATTGGCGTTTATATCTTCCAAGATTTGATTTCCCAGCCGTGCTTATTTGCCATAATAGTCATCTTTGACCCAGGATTTACGGCAATTGGATTACCGGTGATTTGCATAAACCAGGTATCAGCCATAGTGTTTCCATAGCCAAAACACTGAGTAAGATCGTGGCCATTTTCATCAGCGTCTTGTTGAACAATTGGAACTTTACCCTTTCTTCTAGGCACGCTCCAACCTTTTTCTGAGCCCGACATTATACCATTTCGGTTCTCTGGGCCACAGCCATAGACGGCGTCCATTCCCAGCACTTGTGCCATTGCTTCGGCCATAGGAGCAATCGTTGCGGTGACTAGGACCAACCGATGGCCTTGGTTTCGGTGCCATGCTAAACAATCCCACGCCTCTTGAGGGATTTTTTGCTTAAGTTGATTTTCTGCAATGGGTGTCGAATAATTTTCTAGCACTGCCCAAGATGCGAGAGAGAAGTGCCCTCTGTTTCTTGCTGCATCATACATTGACCGCCCGCGCAGTAGATTGCCAACTAGTCCAAGGGTCCACATCACTGTTCCTATCGGAATTCTCCACGGCCGCTTTTTCGCTAGATGAGCAGTTAGGGTTTTCTCACTAGATGAATCTAATAATGTCCCATCAAGGTCAAAATATGCTGCAACTTGACCACTCATGAAGCCTGCGTCATAACTATCATACATGAGTGAAACGGCTGATTTTGGTTTTAATTAGCCATTTCATCACTAAATCTAGTGCGGTCGCCGTAGACTCTCCTGCCAGCGCGGTGGTCTTGCCACCACGCTAATTTCTCACCTAAATTTCTTGAGATAAAGAATCCAACTTTTCGTGGAGTAAGACCATGGTTACGCATTGACTTTTCATGTGATAAATTAGCTACAATCTGTCTCTTATACACATCTCCGAGCCCACGAGAC
>CAXHFO010000164.1:0-4050 GCA_964015895.1 uncultured Candidatus Poseidoniales archaeon | reverse complement strand
CCTACCATTAGGAATTCTATTTGGCTCTGATAACGGAACATTCTACGGAACGCCAACTGAACTGTGGCCAACAACTCCGTACAAGGTATGGGCAAACAATACCGGTGGAACAGTTGAAGCTTATCTCAATATTACAGTCGTTGATGAGATTCCAACCTCGATTAACTACCCAGTAATAAATCTGAATTTGACTAACAATACGGCAAGTCCAGACTTGCCAATGAGTCCACAAATTAACGGTCCAGGCTCAATCCTCTCATGGGAAATTAGCGACGCATTACCTCAAGGTCTGACCTTTGACAGCAATACTGGTGAGATTTCTGGTATTCCAACCGAGTTATGGCCAACTACCAATTACACTGTTTGGGCAAACAATTCTGGTGGCACAGTCGAGATTGAGTTTAATATTACCGTAGTAGATCAGTTGCCAACGCTATCATACAATCCACCATATCTTGATTTAGAGTTGCCAATTATTGGAGTCATTGCAATTGGCAATGGAACTGCTCCGCCGCCACCACCATTAAACTCAGTACTGCCACTAGAACCAACTCTTAGCGGAGCAGGGGTAATTACCTCTTGGGAAATTAATATCACCCTGCCGCTTGGTCTCTTCTTTGGTGCCAATAACGGTACTTTCTATGGCGCTCCATTAGCCCTACAAACTACGCCGCTACAATTTACTGTATGGGCCAATAACAGCGGTGGTTCAATTTCAACTTCGATGAGCGTATCGGTAAAAGCAATTGCACCAATTATTGAGTATAATCCAGAAAATCAAATAATTACCAATAACAGTTTGATGAATCCAATGATTCCAAACATAGCTGGCGGAGAAATAGCGACTTGGGAAATTAATGCTACTCTGCCTAACGGCATTACCTTTGATTCATCCAATGGTAGCCTATACGGAACCCCTGTAGAATTATGGCCAACAACCAGTTACACTATTTGGGCCAATAATTCGGGTGGCTCAGTAAGTGCAACAATCAATCTAACGGTAATTGACGAGGTACCAACAGACTTTGTCTATTCGCCACATAATTTGACCTTGACCAATAATACTGCAAGCCCTAACTTACCACTAATTCCACACATGACTGGGCCTGGAGAAATTATTGGCTGGGAAATCAGTGAAGAATTACCACAAGGTCTGACTTTCAATAATAATACAGGTGAGATTTCTGGTATTCCAACTGTGCTTCAATTGACTCCAATACCTTACACAATCTGGGCCAACAATACTGGTGGCACAATTTCGACAATTATCAATATTACAATCATCGAAGTTGCACCAACTCTTGAATACAATCCAACTGATTACAACTTTACTCGTGGCGTCTTGATTAGCGATATTACACCAACATATAGTCCACTGAATTTGATTGAAACATGGGAAATTAGCCCAGACCTGCCGCTTGGGCTGTCGTTCAACAATGGCGTGATTAGTGGCACTCCAACGGTTAATTCAACTATGGTTGAGTATACTGTTTGGGCTAACAATACTGGCGGTAGTGCATTTGCCACATTCAACATCACGATTGTTGAGCCTACAGGTACGTTTGCCTACGTGCCGCCATCCATCAACATGACACGCGGACAAGGCATTAGCCCGATTTATCCTAACTATAACGGTGGGGCGATCGAAAGTTGGAGCATCTATCCAGATGTGCCTGCTGGCCTAATCTTTGACAACGGAACCATTACTGGTACACCAACGGTTAACTCTACTGCAGTCAATTACACCGTGTTTGCTAACAACAGTGGCGGTTCAGTAAGCGCAATTATCAGCATTACCATCAATGAGCCAGTTGCGTCAATTCACTACGCACCAAATGAGCGCAATGAAACCAGAACTATCTCCATGTCGCCGTGGTTCCCACAAGTCACTGGTGGCGAGGTTGAAACATGGGAGATTTACCCAGACTTGCCACTGGGACTGAACTTTGTTGATGGCGTAATTTCAGGTGTGGCAACGGTGAACTCAACTAGAACCAATTACACTGTTTGGGCTAACAACTCAGGCGGTTCCGCATCAACCAACATCTATCTAACCGTGGTCGAGCCAGTGGTCGAATTATCATACAATAATTACGAATTAATCTTGGTAAGAAATGTCACAATGAGTCCACTAACACCACAATTAACCGGTGGTGAAGTTGAAACATGGCAGATTCATCCAGACTTGCCAAATGGTATCAATTTCACCGATGGCATGATTTGGGGTACTCCTGAGGTAAACTCAACCAGAATGATGTACACTGTTTGGGCCAACAATACTGGCGGTTCAACCAATATTAGTCTCAACATCACCATCCTTGAGCCGAGTGCCAACATTGTCTACAACCCAACGAATTTGATTCTGACCAGAGGTCAAGCCATGGATCCAGCCGTCCCTGATGTTGATGGTGGAGCAATCGAGAGTTGGGAAATAGTCCCAGACTTACCAGATGGACTAATCTTTGACAACGGTACAATTTCTGGTACGCCAACTGTTAATATGACGCTTTCAACGTTCCTAATTTATGCTAATAATAGCGGTGGCTCAGCATTAGTTGGAATAAGTATGACAATCCTTGAGCCAGCGCCAACTATCACTTACCAAACCGATTATCTAATTCTAACCAGAGGTGAGGAAATGCCATCTGCCCTACATGCTATCTTTGGTGGTGGAGCAGTTGCCTCATTCAATGTCGAGCCAGAATTACCAAACGGTCTAAACTTTACCAACGGTACCATCTTTGGCACTCCGACAGTCAACTCAAGCTTAGTGCAATACAACATTACGGCAATAAATAACGGTGGTAGTGATTACTTCTTACTCAACATCACCATCCTTGAGCCGGTTGCAATCCTTGATGTAGAAACAAATTACTTCGAATTAACTAGAAGCGAAACTGAGATGAATTTGACACTCAACAACACCGGTGGGATGGTTGCTAATTGGGCAGTATATCCTGATTTGCCAGACGGCCTAATCTTGGGTAATGGCACAATAACTGGCGTGCCAAACGTAAATTCCTCGCTAGCAACATACGAGATTTTCGCTAATAACACCGGTGGCTCAGCAAGTATTCTCATCAACATCAAGATACTTGAACCAGCAGCGAATATTTCATACACGACTACACAATTCACCTTAACTAATGGCCAAGACATATTCAAAGTATCTCCAGTTCTTCTTGGTGGTAATCCAGACACATGGGAATTCGAACCAGAATTGCCAGATGGAATCACCTTCAGTAACGGTGTTTTCAGTGGAGTGCCGGCCGAAAACCTGTCCACTACCACCTATACGGTTTGGGCCAATAACAGCGGTGGTTCTTCTGTTGCCACAATTGAGCTAACCATTAACCAACCGTTCTATGTGGTACGTTACCCAGTGACAATATTAGTCTTGAATGCTAGCGAAGACATGCCGGTATTGGCGCCAGTTTACTACTTTGATGAGACTAATGACCCGGTTTGGAGAGTATCGCCTGCGTTACCGGACGGCTTGATTTTCCAGAACGGTAATATTTCAGGAACTCCAACCATGCCACAACCACTAACTCAATACAATGTAACAGTAGTTGGAGATATGGTACCATTTACCATCGTGGTAATGATTGAAATTATGGGTGATAAAGTCAACATGACCATACCTGATAATCGTAACCAAACCGCACTTGAACAAGGCCCACCTGAAACGATTTTCCCAGAGCCAGAAGAAGAAAATATTGCATACTGGCTCTGCCCGTTATTACTCATTATTTTGCTATGGTTAACTGCAATGATCTACAATGCACGCAAGACAGAGGATGAGGTTGAGATGGTTGAAGGACCGGAAAGCGAACAGAAGTCAGATTAGAGGCATTTGACCGAAAATGATACACCCTACTTATTCATAGGATAACCACGAGGAGGCACTGTTATGTCATTGATGGACGATTTAATGAATAACCGAGATAAGCAAATTATGGCTATCAGTATTGTGTTTTTCGTCTTAGCATTCCCGACTTATTTCTTTCTTCAAGCAGCAAATGCAGATTCATCAGCCAGTCTCAATGC
>CAXHFO010000163.1:0-4067 GCA_964015895.1 uncultured Candidatus Poseidoniales archaeon | reverse complement strand
TTACTCTTCAGTTGGCGGTCTTGGTATATCTTTGAGTTATACTCCATATATCACAATGGATAACTTGATGATTAAGGTAACAGATACCAATGGAAATCAATATGTTGTTGATGACAGTAGTGATGCTGGTTACTATCCCTACGGAGATAATGATCCAGCAGTAACTGGTGGTACAGCAACCTATGATGGCGGATTAGGCGGTGTACCATTTTGGGAATGTAATCATCGTGCCCGCTCATACAATCCATGGAGATTTGGTACTAACATGTACGTCAACTACTACACTTACACACAATCATCTCCAAGCGTTGGAAACTTGTATGGTATGTCATCAAATGGATACCCAGATGAGTTCGGATTTAGAGTAGGTCAAGGAGATTCACCAGAACCAATCGGTGTCTCTCTTTACCCATATTTCTCTTGGGGATTCGATGATCCAATTACCGGGCGCCAAGGACTTGGTCCAAACGGACCTACTAACCCTTCAACCTGGCATCAAACCTCTACTGGAGAGACTCGTGCTGCAGGTACTAATTACGAAGCCTGTAACGCAAGAAGTCCAGTCAGTTATGCTTCCGCGGGTTCCAACATGATGTTGGAATGGCCAACGCTTGATTTGACTGACTCTAGTATTGATAAAGTCGAATTACAATTTGACATGATGCACAGATACTTCGGCGCATATACTGGATTCCACGCCAACAACAACAGAGATAGTGTTGAAATTTTGGCAAGAGGTGGAGATGACCCTGCTAATTTGGGAGACTATTCCGAATCCATTCTTGGAAAAGGGGTAATTCTATCCAATTCTGATATAACAGATGCGACAGTAGGTGTAGACTTACTTGGTGGTACTTATGCAGAATTAACCAATCTAGATGTTGATGACCCAGTGTCATTCGCAGTTAGAACTTCAGGTGCAAACAGCGTATATCTAGATGGTCTTGATGTTGATGATTCTAGTGCTGGAGCCAACACAAATTATGGTTTCTACACAGAATCTACCAGTACAGGAATACAAGAGATAAAGAATTCTGACTTCAATGGTCTTGGAACAGGTATTTACCTAACCAACGATGTGTCAACCACTATCTCTGATACTGATGTTTCAAACAGCAACGTCGGTGTAAGAGTAGGAGCACAGAGTAGTGCATCACACACATTTAACAATATGATACTCAGCAATAATGACGTTGCAATTAAGCTAGATGGAACCGGTGCACTAACTATGACTGATGTAGAAGTTACCTCAGTGACTACCGACTTAGAAATAACAGATACCAGCACAGTCAAGTTCCTTGATGGATCCATCGACAGTAACAAAGTAGTCGTTGCGACAAGTGCCACTGGATACTTGAATCGTGACCGAAGTTATTTCGCAGTATTATCCGCGGATGGTAACCCAGTAGCAGATGCTAATGTCGTATTATCTAGCAGAGATGCATCTACTTCAACAACTGGTTCTACTGATGCAACAGGTTTAACCTCAGGATTATCCTTCTCAGTTTACGATTATGGTTCATCAGGACTAACAGATTACAGCAGTACTTTCAGTACTTATGAATTCTCTAGTATTGCTAAAATAAGTTATTCTTGGACTGATTCTACTACCAATGATGCAGACTTTAGGTATATCCAAAGTAACCCTACTATGGTAGATCTTCCATATGACTCTGCAACAAACACTAACTATGAATCATTGAGTTTGGTAAACCAAGTTGATATCAGAGTTTGTGGAGACGATTCAAACTATGTCATGGTAGCTCCATGTGCGGGAACATTATCTAGTTCTGGAAGTAGAGTTTATTCTAACGGTATGATCGAATATGGTGATACAGAAGGTCTTAACGAAGGAACTAGTACAATGGATTTGTCTGGAAAAGCAATAATGATTGATACTGGTACTTTGGAACTGAAAGATGGTGTAAATTATATCTTAGACAACGCAGTAATATTTGATACAGGATACACCACTCAATATGGTGACGGATTTGCCCAATGGATTACAGATGTGCCTTATGGTACTACCCTGACTATGAATGGTGGGCAAGTAAATGGACTATACCCAATAACCGAAACAGGTGATGTAGTCGGATTAGTAATTGGTGGTCTACAAGGAGATGGTGAAGGAGCATTAAACCTCGATATTGATGGAGTTTCGTTCAACAATATTGCAGGAATTGCAACTGGTACCGGAGATAGGACCTCTTCATCATTCAGTGGCTCATTTAATACTTACATACCATCAGTTGTGTCGATTGAAAACAGTTTCATTAATCACTACAGAGGTTACTTCTTCTACCCTACAGCCTATTCTGATGGAGATTATTGTCTAAGACTTCAAGGAACTACCGCAGCGACAATTTCAGGAAACACGTTCTCAGATTGTACGGTGGGGATTTCATTCCTTGCTTCTGACTGGCAATCATCCGGAACCACTACTGTTACCCATGAACAAATTGGTTCAGATAACGTTGTGATAGATGGTAATACATTCACTGGTGCATCAGGTTACAACATTCTTGCATGGCCTGACTCAGATGTAGATTTGACTGTAATTTCTAACAACGTAATGACCTGTAATACATGTTTGCACGTAAGATATTACGATGACACATCAGTTAAACCAACGATTTCAGGCAATACCTTCAACGGTGGTAGCTTCGGGGTTTACACTGACGATACAGAATATGTAGATATCGAAAATAACGTTTTCAATAACCAAGACAATATGGCTATCAGGGCGTCTGGTGGAGATATCGATCCTATCGGTAACACCATCAACAATCCTGGAGAATACGCAATTTATGCTGACTCTCTAGAAAAGCCTGGCGAAATTATCGAAACAGTTGTAGCAGGTGTAAGTTCGCCTCAACCAGATGATGGAGTTTCATTCATCTCCTGGAATGGTGATACATGTCCTCTACCAACATATATCCAAGCATGTACGTCACCAGACGTTTCTACAGTATTAGCCGCTGGAGATGAGTTGGTCATTAGGATGCACGAAGGTGGTAGTTGGGCAAGCGAGTTGTCAATAAACTGGAAAGATCCTAACAACTTGATAGGTAACTGGGACCCAGCAAATAATGACGGCTCAACATCACATGAATCTGGTTCTCCAAGTCCTCTAATATTCGACATACCAGGTCTGTACAACTTCAACTTAGAAGATAGCTACGGAGACGGTGCGAATGGCGGTGGATTTGAGATAATCTCTGCACCAGCAGGCTCTTGGGCAGCCGTAGGGGCTAATACCAATCCTAAGCAATTCTGGGATCCAGGTGTAGCAGGATTGTTATCAGTGGAACCAGGTTACAGAGGACCATATGTTGGATATGCGTACAGCCCATCCTTCGGTCTACCAGTTGGTTATTCTAACACTCTAGATGGTGTTCTACTGCAGAACAATGGTGCAGACGCCGTTTCCTACGAGTTAACTGGTATTGATCAGTGGGGTGATGGTTGGAATGGTAACTGGATGAGAATGCAAGTAGCCACAATCGGAACTTGGACAACCTCAACTACCGGATACCCTCCAATCTCTGGTAACACTGGTGGTGGTCAGGGAACTACAATTGGTGGAATTGGTGGTTCATCATCAACGGCTTATCCATGGACTGCATTTACCTCTGGAAGGTACTCTGAACCAATTCAAGTCACACTTGACCCAGGATATGAGATGAGATTCTCCATGCACAGAGGCGGCTCTTGGGCTGGTGAAGTAGTACTACAGCTTCAGGAAGCACAAGCCCCTGATAACTCATGGACTGGACCTAAGATTTGGAACAACGATATCAACTTTGACAGCACCAACAACAATCCAAATGCGGTTGGTTTGTATCTGTCAAACTGTGATGTTCAAGACTATACAATCGCAACTCAAAGTAATACTATCGACATAGGTCAAAACGCAGTACTCAATGACGGATGTGCATGGTCTGACCAAGGTTCTACCTTTACAGGCTCAAACGTTGCGAGTTCTATTGGTTACAATGATGACAACACATTCAGTGTAGATCTATCATTAGACTGTCTCTTATACACATTCCGAGCCCACGAGACCG
>CAXHFO010000162.1:0-4099 GCA_964015895.1 uncultured Candidatus Poseidoniales archaeon | reverse complement strand
ACCAAGCCAAGTGTCCAGATTGAGCACAAACATACATGTCTATACCATCAGATTCGTCCAATAGTCTGTCCTTAATGACCATGGATGCACCATGGGCAATAAGACAGTCACGTTCCATCTCACCAAATCGCAGTCCACCTTGTCGGGCACGACCTTCAGTTGGTTGACGAGTCAAGATTTGCACACGTCCTCTTGAACGGGCGTGTATTTTTGAACTCACTAAGTGATGTAGTCTTTGATAATAGATACAACCTACGAAAATTTCAGCAGGGTAAGCCTGTCCAGTTTCACCATTAATCATGGTTTCACGACCTGAGTGAGCAAATCCGTTACGGATTAGTCCGTCTCTTAGGCTTCCTTCTTTTTCACCTCTAAAGGCGGTACCGTCAATGCGTCGTCCCTCAAGTGACCCGACTTTTCCACCAATCATTTCCAAAACGTGAGCTACTGTCATTCTTGATGGAATTGCGTGTGGGTTAATAATAAGATCAGGCACTACACCGTCAGCGGTGAAAGGCATATCTTCCGGATTAACTAACCTTCCAATAACACCTTTCTGACCGTGCCTTGAGGCAAATTTGTCACCAACTTCAGGAACCTTGTGGCTACGGACCATTACTCTAACCAAACGGCCAGAGTCAAGAGATTCTGTGACGTAGACATTGTCTACCCAGCCCTTTTCTCCATGGCGCACTAGCATAGATGATTCTCTACGCTCTTGAGCCATCAAGAACGCCCCACCAGATGATTCTTCAAGGAATCTTGGAGGACTTGTCTTACCAACAAGTACATCTCCACCTTCAAGATACTTTTCTGGTAGTGGCAGACCATCTGCTTCAAGGTGAATATATGATTCATCAGGTTTCAATCCCTTTACTTCTTGTAAAGAGGAGCCAGGTTTCTCGATTTCTTCTACTTGGCCACCTGGGAACCTTCTTCTTTCTGCGTTGTATGTACGCATGAATGTAGAGCGTGCTAGACCTAGATCGATCGAACCACGATTCATTATTACTGCGTCCTGCATATTGTAACCATGAAGTGACATAATCGCTACAATGAAATTTTGTCCGCCAGGCCTGCTATCGAAGTTTGTAGTTTCCATAGCTCTGGTTTTGGTAATTGAGCGTTGTGGGTAGTGCAAAATGTGCGCTCTGGTATCTGGTCTTAGTCTGTAGTTTGATGAAGGCAGACCAAGAGATTGCTTTACCATTGCAGTTCCGCCAGTAACACGAGGTGTAGAGTTGTGTTCTGGATATGGAATTAGTGAAGCACAAACACCTAACACTAGTTGTGGATCAATCTCACAGTGAGTATGTTCTGTTGTGTAATCTAAATCTACCGAGAAACTGGCAATTTGCCAGTCATTGTTGGGCATTCTAATCTTAGCCTTGAGCTTTGCAGAAGTTGCGCCAGGCTCACCAAGATTGGTCCATTCAACATTCTCGTTTGTCAGCGGTCTTCCAGCGTATTTACCGCTTGGAACTGTTGCAGGAAGTACGAATGGTTTGGGTGCGATGTAAAGGTCTTCTTCTTCCTCTGCATCTACCCACTCTACGATTCCTTCATTGACTAAATTCTTGAAATTCATTTCACCATTAGTTAATGCTTCTAAGTGTTGAGATGTTAAACGAGGTGCACCGTCATACAGAATCAATAGAGGACGTAGAATTCGACCCTTATCTGTATTAATGAAAATGTCACGGTTTTCGCTGTCATATCTAATAGATACTTCAGCTGGTATAGTTCCTCTTCTTCTGGCAGATTTGAAATGTCGTACTAGGTTTGTACCACGCTTGTGGATACCGTAAATATCACCGTTGACGTGGACTCTGTCACCATCGCTCCAGTCATCAGGCTGGTAAACATCCAATTCATCAAGTTGGTTTCTAACGTCTTGTTCGCTAATGTACTCAGAAACGTCGATCATCTGAGCTGCGTTCTTGACTAGACCACAATTTTGACCTTCTGGTGTTTCGTTAGGACATAATCTACCCCAATGTGTTGGGTGAAGATCACGGGCTTCGAAATGCGGCTGGCTTCTAACTAACGGTGAGGTAACTCTTCTCATGTGAGACAGAGCAGCAAGATATGTTGTTCTGTCAAGCAATTGACTAACACCTGAGCGCCCACCAACCCAGTTTCCTGTCGCAAGGGCGTGCATTATCTTCGAAGTAAGCACGTCTGGTCTTAGACATGAGGTAATTCTTAGTTCACGCTTTCTGTTGTGATGTCTTTCGAGTTGGTATTTCAAATCTCTTGCAAGTTGGTTTGAAGAAACACGGAATAAGTCTTCGATTAAATCTCCAGCAAGTCTTACACGCTTGTTTGCATAGTGGTCTTTGTCGTTAGGTTCCTTTGAGTGCATTGCCATCTCGAGTACTTGTCTAACAATTCTACCTAGGAAAACCGCTTTCTTCTTTCGGTCAGTTCCTTGGTCGCCCAGGTGGGGTAGTAATTCTCTATCTAGTAGTTGATCCACTCTTGCCTCACGGTAATCCTTTTGCTGACCAGCAGCAAATTTCTTTTGTAACCATTCATGAGCCTCTAGCATGTTTTGAACCGCATACTCTTCGTTGTCATTGACTTCATTGATGTTAGCAACGATATACTTGAAAGTCTCTGTTGGCCCTGCGATTGCAGTGAAAATTTCTTGGTCATTATCAATTCCAAGAGCTCTCATCAGCAGAACAACAGGAATTGGCGTGGTACCGGCTGTGCTAATCTTTACCATCAGCATTCCATCTCTTCGCTTCTCGACAGTAAGTGGTTTTCTCATACCATCTTTTTGGGAGAATATTTTGGCAACCTCTGTTCTTTTAGCATATCTCTTGTTAATTTCAACAGTCACTCTGTTCGGTGCTAAATCTTCTGTTGAGATAAGTACTCTTTCGGTACCGTTGATGATGAAGTAGCCACCAGGGTCTAGTGGGTCTTCACCTTTCTTTTTCAACAAATCTTTCCAAGAATCTGAATCCTCAGCAGAGGTGGTTGGGTACAACTGACGGTCGCCAGCAATGTGAGCAGGGTGTAAGTTACATCTTTTCGAGCGAACCATAATTGGCATGCTTCCAACTTGCACACCTTCTTCTTTTGGAGATGGCACACCATTTCTTACAATCTGAAAGTCAATAGTTACTGGAGACATGTAAGTTAGTTTCCTTAATCGACATTCCATTGGAGTAGATGGGTGCTCGGAACCGTTTGCTTCTCTAATTGTCGGTTCTCCCAGCTGGATATTCTTCATACGGATTACTATGTCTTGGTCAACTACGTCGAGTTTGATAAAACCACCATCGTCATCATCAACTTCTCCGTCGATTCCAACTCTAATGTTACGAATGATTTTCTCCATTCGTGATATCATGTTATCCCCCGCAGGGATACAGTCATCATATGATGCAATTTGATGATTAACTAGGCTTCTTTCTTTAAAAAATGATTGAATTATTTCCTGCATTATTATCCCTCAGTTACCCTCTACTATCAGCCTGTAAGCCACCGTCTTGCCTGCAGATGGCGAACGTCGGATAACCTTCACCACTCTGTCAGCAATCCATCCTGCTGCAAGTGGCTTGTGTTCGGGGTCTGCCGCCAACTTTGCATTATCGATAGATTCTGCTTCCTCCTTCAATACTTGAACTACAGGGTCTGTAATCAAAATCTTAGGGAGTAATTCTTTAGCGAGTCTGTCTTCGCCAGTCTCGTCGTCAGTTTCGACCATCTTCCAAGGATCTAATTCTGCCTTTTCAATTTCGTACTGCTCTTCTTCGGTGATGTTTGCATCACCAACCAGTTCTTGGTGAGGTACAAGTTCGTGGTTTAACGCATTGAATCTCAAGGTTATTTCAGGTCTATCGAATTCATCTATAGCACGTGAACGAATAGTGATTTTCTTGCTCTTTTTCTGGGCACGACGTCTAGAGCCTTGTTCGGCGATGACCGCCATAACATTGGTGAAAGATTCCGAATCTTTGGAAATTCCAAGGATAGAAGCAATCTCATCGTGGGAAAGGGATTTGATGTCGGTCATGTTTCTGTCCGTCGCCAATTTATGGGCGAATTCTTCGGATACTCCGAGTTCCATTACTCGCTGTGTGGG
>CAXHFO010000161.1:0-4123 GCA_964015895.1 uncultured Candidatus Poseidoniales archaeon | reverse complement strand
AGACAACATGAGTCCAATGAGATGGCTCATTATGCCACAGATTGCTGGGATGCTGAAATAGAAGGTTCCTATGGTTGGATTGAATGTGTTGGAATTGCACATCGAGGATGTTATGACCTTGAATCTCACGAAAAGTACACTGGCAAAACGCTAAGAGCGAGGCGAGAATTTGCAACGCCACAAGAAGTTGTTATTGATGGTTGGACTATTGATGGTTCTATTGCTGGTCCGGCTTTTAGATCACTTGCAGGTAAAGTAAAGACTGCAGTAGAACAATTACCACTAGAGACAGAGTTCCCAATTTCAATAAATATCGATGAACAAATGATATCGGTAGAATCAAGTCATGTTAAGCGTTTACAGAAAACTGAAACTTTGACTGGAGAGTGGTTTATTCCCCACGTAGTTGAACCGGCATTTGGAATTGACCGTATCATTTGGCACGTTCTTGACCACGCATATACTGAAACGACAAAACAAGATGATAGTTACACAATGATGAAATTGAGTCCAAATGTAGTTCCTATCGATTATTGCGTGTTTCCATTATTTGAAAAAGATGGCATGAGTGAACTTGCAAAAATGGTAAATGAAAGATTCAACAGCAAAAGTGGAATAATTTCCAGCTATGATTCAAGTGGTTCAATTGGTCGACGATACGCTAGAGCGGATGAAATTGGTGTACCAATATGCGTCACTATTGACCACCAATCGCTGGAAGACAACACTGTTACTGTAAGGATTCGTGATACTGGCGAACAGACCCGAGTGCCAATTGATGAATTGTGATTAAATCATAAAATATTAATAAGCCAATCATCAATGTTGAATAACCTTCAACTTATGGTGAATATATGGCAAAAATAAGTGACTGGACAGAAAGGCACAGGCCTTCTTCTGAAAGTCACTTAGAGGGTAATGAGTCCCAACGACAAAAAATTAGGAAGTGGCTTGATGATTGGAAAAATGGTGCTCCTAAGAATAAGGCCATTTTGTTAGTTGGACCACCCGGTGTTGGTAAAACTACAGTTGCAAGAGCAATTGCTCAAGATATGGGATGGAATGTCATTGAACTAAATGCCTCTGATGCGCGTAATGCTGCTTCGATTAGAAAAGCGGCCACTAAGGGCGCTACCCATCGTTCTTTGTTCTATGACCCCAACGAAGAGGCAAAAAGGACTCTTATTCTAATTGATGAAGTTGACCACCTTTCAGGTGGCTTAAGAGCAGTTAGCGAGAATCGGATTAACAAAGCCATAAATTTTAATCCTGAATCTAATGAAAATCATAATCTATCTGGTGATACAGGTGGTAAGGCAGAGTTACTAAATTTATTAAAAAATACCAAACAACCAGTAATTCTTGCTTGTAATGAAGTGATGGGATTATGGGGTAAATCTTCCAATTGGCGTTCTACTCGTGAACGTTTTCAAAGACTATTAGTCACAATTAATTTTGAACGAGCTAGTAAAGAGGCTTTACGTAATATTGCTCGACGTGTACTTAAATCCGAAGGAATCTCATATGATGTTGAAGCCATTGAATTACTAGTAAATAGCAATCCAGGTGATTTAAGAGCCCTAGTAAGAGATCTACAAGTAATATGTTCATCTAATACTAATTCTATCAACGCAGATTTGGTAAATGATTTCATAAATTCAGGCGAACGAGATGTCTCAATAGAAGTATTCCCTGGCCTTGCACAACTATACAAAACAAATCACGCATTAGATGCAATAAAATTAGGTGTTTCTATAGATAAATCTCCATCTGATCTGCTAAATTGGATACATTGGAACAACCCATCGATTTTTACTAATAAATTGGCCATAAATAGAGGCAATAAAGCCCTATGCACCTCTTCCAAAATGCTCATGGCTATGTATGAAAACACCGCTCATCGTTCTTGGTATTGGAGTTCTCAAATCTCTGGTTTAGCAGCTTCGGTGGTAAATCAACAAACAAATCAAGGTAAACTATACCCTGGTTATCCAAATTTTCTGAGGCGCTCTGGCTCAACAACTCGAACCAGTGTGATTAGCAGGCTGGCGGAAATTTCTGGCTCCAGTAAATCAACTGTACGTGATGAATTATTACCAATACTTTCAACTCTTCATTCTGATACATCATCTTTAGGAAATATTGACGATTTTTCAATTTCTATGAGCCTAGGTTTAACTGGGGATGAACATGCTGCTTTGTGCGGATTAACAAAATCTAGAAAATCGACCAAAGAATTAGTCGCCCGTTATAATCTAATTGAATCTCAGCGAGTTATTAGTCCGCCAATTATTGTTGAGGCTGAAGAACCAGAAACTGAAACGTTAGAAAAAACTGAAGAAAAGCCGAATAAAGGTCAAAGAACTTTGTTCTAAATTATCATTTCCGACCCGGAATCAACTTGCGGAATAATGCAATTGCAGACCTGTCATTATGTTCTTTATGTTCTTCTTGCCATGTTTTAGGATGCAGCAATATGATCACAGTTAGCAGCTCTAACCTACCAAACCACATCAAAATCGAAGTCAAAATTAATACGCCAGAGTTTAGCGGTGACCAGGTACCACTAGGTCCATAATCACCCAATGCTGGGCCGGTATTACCCAGTGATGAGGCGGTAATTCCAATGATGCTTTCAAATGACTCATTGTACATCAGTATCGAAAGTAGAATGCTTGAAATCCCGAATAAACCAATCCAGACAAACAACATTCCGACAATTTTGTCAATTTGTTGAGGCTCAACAACCCCGCCATTCATCCGAATTTGTTTGATTTTTCTTGGCTGGGCTATTCTAACTAATTCTCTCATTGCAACCTTGAATGCAAGTATAATTCTCATTAATTTCAGTCCACCGCTAGTAGAACCGGCACATGCACCAACAATCATCAATATCATAAGAATAAATTGTGTAACTGCCGGCCATGTCATGTAATCTTGTGTAGTATAACCAGTAGATGTCCCAATTGATATGGTCTGGAACAGACTCTGTCTAAATGAATCACCTAAATCCACATTAGTAGTTACTAGAGCGACCATCATAATAGCAACTGCGACAAAGATGTATACCAGGTATGTTTTGAATTCTTCATCCTTGTAAGCTTTGACATACTCCCGTGCCAGTAAAAACCAAATTAATGTGAAGTTGATACCTCCAATAAACATGAAAATTATTATTATTGATTCAACCTTTAATGAATCATAATATCCAATGCTGGCATCTCTGGTAGAAAATCCTCCGGTTGCCATAGTTGTAAACCCATGATTAACTGAGTCAAATAATGACATACCCCCCAGTGTTCCAAGTAGGAAAATTTCGATAAACGTAAACCCAATGTAAATCTTCCATAGTGTGAAGGCAGTTTCCTTAACCTTTGGCCTTAAACGAGATAGTGAAGGTCCAGTTAATTCTGCTCTAGCAAGCGCCATTCCTCCACCCATGACTCTTGATAGCAACATCATTCCTAGCATAATTATCCCCATACCTCCTAGCCATTGAGTCAATGAACGCCAAAGTAGTATTCCTCTAGGTTGAGCATTAATACAATCTGCAGTTTGCCCTGGGATGCAGTTTGGACTCATATCGTGTGAGATGACAGTGGCACCAGTCGTGGTAAACCCTGACATTGATTCAAACCAAGAATTAACTGCCCCCCTAGCCATATCAATTAGTGCAGCATCAGTAGCAAATGGTCCAACAAAAACTCCTCCAAGCCAATATGGAAACAATCCAATAAACACGACAATGGGATAAATTAAGGCAACTGCAGCAAAAGCTTCTCTATCTCTTAATCGTTCAGCCGTATCACTTCTAGTGCCAAACTTAAGCATCAAATATCCAATCATAGGAGATAGGATTAAGGGAATTAAAAAAGCCTTCATTGCCATTTCAAAGTCATCCAACCAAACTGTAATGATTCCACAAATCAATAGTGGTAGGCTTATCGCAATTAGTGTCCAGCCAAGAATTAGGCTCAATACATCGAAACGCATGTTTACACCTGGAATTTCCTTTCAAGTTCTGCTACCCTGTCTGGTCTAGTGAAAATTATTAGGTTATCCTCAGGTAACAAAACTTTGTCAGGAGATGGTCGTAAATTTTCCCAATGGCCATCTACAGTTC
>CAXHFO010000160.1:0-4150 GCA_964015895.1 uncultured Candidatus Poseidoniales archaeon | reverse complement strand
TAATCAGAGATGTGACAAGATTGGTAGAATGGGGTAATAAGAACGGCTTGGAAGTGGAACTTGCTGAAGCGATGTATGAGGTGCTAAATATGGATTTGGCTCATATTGTGGAACAAGAATAAATTATCATTCCTCTTCCCAAACAACAGTTTCATCCTCAGATAATTCCATCATTTCAAAGACTGCTTCGCCATCTTCTGGATCCACTTGGCTGGCTCGCATTCTCCTTGATTTTCGATCAGATATTTCTGAAAGACCGGGTACTAAATTCTCAAAACCAGTAGTCTCAACAGAATCTGATTTAATTACAATACTATCTAGCGAGCGATTGCTTAATTTTGCTTTTCTTCGGTCTTTCTCAAGGTAGCCTAGTACAGATCCATGTTCCGAGCCACCTGCTAGCATTTCTATTGCTTGTCTAGCAGCAAAAAGTCCTTCCTGCTCGCCGATGATAACTACGGTGGATTTGTAAATAGTAATCTCGGTATCTGTTAGATTTTCAATCATTTTTCTTACTTTTCCTTGACTACCAATAATTCTTGAGCGAACTCTTCGTTGTTGATTCGAACGCTTACCAACGAAGTCTCTTAAATCAACCATTTCGAAAAAATGTTGGTCATCAAACAACCGAATCGCAGCTTTAGGTGCCATTCCACGACCGATTGCCTTTACCACATCGGGTAATTTCATCGCTTTTACCGGGTCATAACTCCCCGGCTGTCCCCATGTGACTTCAACATCACCAGTTTCAGAATTGATGAATAAGTCTTGACATCCACAAGCTTCGCGAATTGATTTTACAGTAGCGCCTTTAGCTCCTATCAAAACAGCAATCCTGTCTTTTGGCACCCTAGGAAGACCTTGTCGCATGGTGGTGCGTGAGACTCATATCTTTTCAATCTCTTGTATTCCTCTGTAATAGAGAAATTACGAAAGCACAAACAATTATTGCCCCAATTGAAGGATTAAAAGATGGTGCATTAATTACGCTACTGACTGAAGCTCCAGTGACCACCATGTAGTTGTAATTGTTGTTTTCATTATATTCATCAATTACGTTATTTGGGTCAATGATTAATCTCAAATCGAATTGCCCTTCACTTGGAACAGTATAATTCCAAATTAGTAATTCTTCCTTGTCAGTCATTAAACCGGCATCAAGCGTTCGAGATTCGATAACAGTCCAAGCAACTTGAGCATCGCGGTCGGCAGGAGCAGATTCAAGTCGCAATGTGATTGCTCCGCCGTAATTTTCATTGACCTCTAATAGGCCAGTTACTGTAATATTACCAGTGGAATCTCCCGGTTTGACAATTAATCTATCAACATTAGTTTCGGTTAAATTCCATTCAAAGTCAAGGCTCGGCAAAATTTGATAAAACACCGGATTTGTTTGAAATGAATTTCCAGCATTATCTGTTACAGTGGCTCTTAGCATCAAGTATTGTCGGGACTTCGTAGCCCAACTTGATTGTGCCACTACACTGTCTAATCCGCTACCCATAGAGGCTTGCCAAGACCCGGATAGGTCTGGAGTTTGACCAAAGCCATTGGCATCAAATCCATACTCGATGAATGAATTGGCGTTGTCAATTCCAGAGTTTAAATCTATGGCTTGGAATTCAACATTTGCTGGGCCAATTAGTGCTGTGGTCAATTCATCTACTAACCAACCGTTGGCAATAGGGTCTTCAGTATCAACTTGAATTGAAATTTGGCTAGTTGGGCCAATGTTGCCAACGTTATCAGTAGCTCTAACTGATATTGTATGACTGCCGTCATTTAGATTAAGTGTGTAGGAATCTAAGGTATTTTGAGCCCAAGATACGCCGTCTAAACTAATTTCAGTGTAAGCAAGCCCACTGCCTTGCCCATCATCTATCGCATTAATTAGTCCAGATAAAGTTACACTTGAACTAGACAGCCAACCAGATGATGAACCACTAGCGATTGTTCCAATTGTTGGTCCAGTGCGATCAATTCCAATAAACATCGTCTCCGTCACGCTTAGTCCTGAATTGTCATAAACGGTCAGACGAGGGTTCCAAGTACCTTCATCAAAACTACCCGAAGACCAATCCCAACCATAGGCAATGTTGGACGGCCCGTCACTTGCTGGAGCTCCAGGTCCCGGCACGTTGGTTAAAGTAGCTCTAAGCAAATCATCATCAGCAGCATTCCAAGAAAAATCTAAGCTAGCAGTTGAATCAATGGAAAACCAAGCCCTGTCTGATGCTGAGGTTCCAGTGCCGAATTCAATATTAGCAACAGTAAATTGTGTGATTATGGGTACTTGGTTATCAATGGTAAAACTTGGTGAAACTTCGACCACATCTTCAGCAACAGTGTCATCATATGCGGTTGCTTTGAGGGTGTAAGAACCGTTACCAAGAGTTGTAGTATCTAGGTAAGTGACCCACGGAGAGTTAGTCAAAACAGCGACATTAGTCCAAGCAGTCCCATCTGAGATCTCGATAGTTAGTGACGTGATAGTACCGCTGCCACTGAAACTGAATGATAGCGTGTAAACTCCAGTCAAACTTTGACCGTTGCCAGGCCCGTTAGTATAACTGATCGTCACGTCGGAATTGGACTGAGCAATAATTGCCTCTTCTATCAGTTGATTATCAGTACTGTGTTGTGATGGAATTGTCGTGCATATTAGCAAGAGGCACAAAAAAGCCGCCATGCCAGTTGCTCGCATGTTGTTTACACATCGGCGATAAGCCTTGAATGCTACCCTCAATTTATCCCTAATCCAATGTTTGGTCGAGGTTACTGTTGGCTTCATATTGAGAGCGTTGATTTTATTGATATCTCGGCAAGTTTAGAGATGGGTTCAAGTGCTACATCCTGTGTCCATCTAAACGATGGCAGGTAGGGCAGCAGTCTTTCTTGGAGCAATATTGCTTACAATGGTCGCTCTTCCTTTGAGTGCAAGCGCTTACAATAGCGGTGGCATTGAGGCATCAGAGGCACAAGTGGCGCTGATTCCTTCCACTGGACTTGCAGTTGGCGACTCAGTGACATTTTTTTTAACATTAACCAACACCCAGCAAAGTGAAGCGAATAACGTCGGTTATGCATTTTACAAGAATCAACTCAGCAATAACAATAAATTTGTTCAGGATGTAATAGATATTTCAGGTGACTCCTCAGAAACGGTGAGTGCTACTTGGGATGGCTTGCTAGAAAGTGATGATAAAATCTGGATTACTTTCGAATATCCGTTTAATAGCGGTAATGAGGTCTCTTTCTTCGTCGAATTTGATGTCGCTGGATTACCTAATTTACGAATAATACAAACCGTACTCACACCAACTACAGATATTTATGCTGGCGATACGATAGAAATTTCATCTTTAGTAAAAAATACCGGCACAGAGGATGCCTCAACCAGTGACTTACAGATAGATTTACCCGGCTCAATGACTGACCAAATAATCAGTACAATTAGTCTAAACCCTGGTGAAGAAACTTGGGTCAATACTTCTTTTACCGCCCCTGCAACCGGTTCTTACACAATATATCTCACTCCAGATTATAATGACGTAGTAGCAGAAGCATCCGAACAAAGCAAAACCGTAGAGGTAGCTATGGTGGTCAAGTCGCGTATGGATCTCCATCATTTCGGTGACTTAGAGGTGACACCAAATTCAGGCTCAGTCAACGGCCCTTGGTATGTTAATGGCACAATTGCTAGGACTGGAGATAGCGGTACAACAGAAGTTACGATGTGGCTTGAAATTGCCCACTCGGATGGGATGATAGTTTCTCCTCCGTTTACCGTTTCATTATCTGGTGCAGCAGATACTCAACAATCTTGGTCAAATAGTTTTGATGATGATTTGGTTGGCTCTCTCTCACCGGGCAGTTATCAGATTACTGCGGTAATTGACCCATTTAGCGATGGTGATTTTATTCAAGAAGACACTACTAACGATAGAATCTCATCCAATATGATTATTTTGGAATCACCAGATGTATTGGTTGATTCAACAGCTTTACCCTCCAGTCCAGTAGTGCAAGCAGGAGATAAGGTGACTTGGGGAGTAACTGTAACAAACCTAGGTGGAGTACAAGTAAGTGGTAATTTAGCATATACTTTTGAGGGAGTTTCGGCAAATTCAGAAATAATAGTGCTAAATGC
>CAXHFO010000159.1:0-4235 GCA_964015895.1 uncultured Candidatus Poseidoniales archaeon | reverse complement strand
GTCACGATCTTCTTTTCTTCATCTACTGATAACACTTTATCGATTAGTGGAAACCTTGCTGGGTCGGCGATAATTGCTGCCATTTCCCCTGGCAATCGCAGTGGCGCTTCTCTAAAACTGTCAAAACGGTCCATAAGCCCTAATGAACCACAGCCAAGGACTCTCCGCTTGCCGCCCGATAACGCTTCATTGACGAATATTTCAACACCTGTTGCCACATCTAAGGTTTCAATTCCTGCCGCAGCAAATACAGCTTCAATCGAACCTCTTGTAGCCATGCCGACATCTTGCCATCCTGTCCAAGCAATCGCAACAGCACGGCATTGGCCACTGGCTGAAAGGCGAGCCATCTCAGCATCTAAGACACTGTTAGCTGCAGCATAATCTGTTTGCCCGCCATTACCAAAACGTCCTGCAACGCTAGTGAAACATGCGGCAAATTTGAGCGCTTTGGTACCTGATGCTTCAACCGCTGACATCAGGGACTTCCAGCCGTCTAATTTTACTCTAGCAACTCGGTCAAATATTTCATGACTTTTATCTGCTACTAATTTTGAATCTTCTAAGCCAGCTCCGTGGACTACACCGGTTATTTTACGCTTAAGGGTTGAGCCAAGTTCTGTCATTGCCGGCAAATCCATGACATCAATCGAATGATATCTGGCTTTATTCCCCGTCTTTTCAATTTTATCAAGGGTGATGAATACATCTCTACTGCGAGTATATTTTTGCCACTGTCTATTCCATTCCACCATAGTTACTTTACCATCTTCGCTTTGTGCAACCATCTCATCTCTAAGCAGCATTTTTCTAGCTGAGAGTTGTTCATCACTCCAATCAATCCAAGTTTGTGCCTCTTCGATTAATGTCGATCTGCCCAAGAGAATAAAGTGAGCATTGGCGTCTGTACTAGCAGCAGCAACACCGATGATTGAGGCTGCAGTAACTCCTGATCCACCTCCTGAGACTAACCAAGTATCTTTCTTACTCAGGGGTTCTCGCTCACTTTCTAATTGCTCATCAAAAGCAACGAGAGTCCATCTTCTGCCATCACGGTCAATACCAATTTCAACATCACCCCCAATGGTAAACAAGTCATTGTCAATAATTTCTGCAGCATGGACTGCATCCAATACAATTTCAGGGTGCAAATCTAGAGCCCTTGTTCGAAGGTGAGGTTGCTCAAATGAGTAGGATTTGGTCACACCACTTGCTGAGCATTGTATTGAATTGAATAATTCACCCTTGTTACCATGTCTGCCGTCCAGAGTGGTTACTGAGGCAACTATTCCAGTACCTATACTAGCAAGTTGACCGTCTAGTTGTTTTAGCAGCCCAAACCACCCGTGGGCTGCCAGCGATATTTGTGAAGATGGGTAAGTGTCTTCTTCCCATTCAACTCCTGCTAACTTTAACGCTGCTAAATGGATAACACCACAGATTTTTGATTTGTTTAGCTCTTCACCGACTAGCGCTATATGTTCAACATTGGCTGGATCAGCCCTCAGCACAGTCCTAGTGCCTTCAACTTGAATTGACATATCCCGAATTTCTGATTCAAATCCAACCCTTATGGCTGATAAACCTCGAGTTTCCAAGCGAGTGCACAATTCTTCTGCAATACCCCATCCATCGTCGGTAACAACTACAGTTCCCGAAATCTCTAATGCCTCTTCTGTACCTAGACACTCTTCGACTTCGACTTGCCATCTTCGGCAACCTGAAGGCATCATTGTCGACTGTGGAGTAATAGTAATAGTGGATTCATCTTGTTCGACAATTTTGCTCGGTAATGATAAGTCACCAGCATCTGTTTGTTGAATTGGGCCGCCTTGCATTTTTATGATATAAGCCGTAAAGTGATTGAGAGTTGGATGATCGCCTAGAATAAAGTCTTCATCAACTGGTAGTTGGAAAATATCTCTTACCTCAGCCATTATTTCTGCCTGCTTGACTGTATCAATTCCAAGTTCGCCTTCCAGGTCTTGGTCCATTTCGATAAAGTCCGCTGGATAACCAGTATGCTTCACTACAACATCAATCAATTTTGATTGAATTTCCTCATTTCCAGACATTACATTTGGAGTTTGTGAAACTACCTCTGGTTGATCAATCTCAAGCGGAATTGGAGTTTCCTCTGCCACTGCATCAGGGACTGAAAGTGTGGCAGAAGCAGGTGCATTACCAGTCATCTTGTGAATATAGGCAATCATGTGGTTCAATGTTGGATAATCTGATAATACGAAATCTTCATCCACTGGTAAGGAGAATTTACTCCTAATATCTGCCATTATCTCTGCCTGTTTGACGGTATCAATTCCAAGTTCGCCTTCCAAATCTTGGTCTAATTCAATAAAATCTGCGGGGTATCCGGTATGTTCAACAACAACTTCGATCACGGTTTGAACTAAATCATCATCATTTACCAGAACAGCTTGAGGATTTACTTGAGCAACTTCTTCAACAACGTCTGTAACAACGTCTTGTACTATTTCAATCGTGGCCACCACTGGTGCAGCGACTACTTGAGCGCCGGTAAAAGCCCCGTCAGACATCTTATCGATATAGCCAATCATGTGGTTTAACGTTGGATAATCAGACAGGACGAAATCTTCGTCAACAGGTAATCCAAACCGACTACGAATCTCTGCCATAATTTCTGCCTGTTTTACTGTATCAATTCCAAGTTCGCCTTCAAGGTCCTGATCTAGTTCAACAAAATCAGCAGGATAGCCAGTATGTTTCACAACTACATCGATGACTGTATCAACAACATCTTTCCCACCTGAGTTTTGCTGAACAACTGGAGCAACAATAGTCTCATCGATTACTTGTGGAACATCAATGGGTGGTTTTTCTGGTACCTGTTCGGCAACTATTGGCTGGTTAATTGGCAAGCCTTCAAACTTGTTAGTAACATCCCAAGCCTCACCTTGAATACCGCCGTGAAGATTATTTGCACCATCAACATAGGAGACTAATTTACCATCGAGAACACGTAGAACTACATCATCAGATTGAGCAAGTTGTCTAATCCAGGCCATGAATTTTAACCCATCAATTCGTTCGCCAATAACATCCCATTTCCTTGCTAGAGATAAGGCGATTTGTGACCCAAATCCTGCACCAAATCTTAGTCCATACTTTAATTCTGGATATTCGCCACCAGCTGATAGATTTAGTTCACCTAGTTCAGGGTCTTTTTCACGGTAATTGGCAATTGGTGGAATACGCCCGGTTAACAAACCATAGTACATGCTGGCATCTTCTATCCCAACTCCCATTGGGTGTCCAGTGAATCCTTTGGTATTGGCAATAATCAATTTGTTAGCACTCGTGGTAAAAGTTTCTCTAAGGGCTTTGACTTCTGACTGCGCAGACCCTCCGCGCGCTGGAGTATAGGTTTCATGTGAGAAAAAGACCGTTTCTGGTGCTATTTGGTGTCTATCTAGGTTCCATTTAGCTTCCATAGTACCGATGAATTGGTTGACAGTTTGCGCCACATGCTCGACATCGAGCCTTGTACCGTGATAAGCTGAATTAGAAATCTTGGTACCCAATAATTCTGCAATCGGCTGAACTCCTCGTTCTTGGGCCATGGAATTACGCTCAACGACAAATGCTGCTGCGCCCATTCCAAGCACCATACCATTCCTTCTTCGGTCAAATGGCAAGGCAGATTCCTCTACTTTATTACCTGTAGAAGCAGCACCTGAGGAAGCAAATCCGCTAGCCATCCACTCCCAGAGATCTTCGCCCGTCACGTCATCTGCAGAGATGATTACCACTCTATCTGCTCTATCATTCTCCAACCAATCCTCCGCTGTACTAAAGGCAGCAGTTGCTGAAGCACAAGCTAAATTCAGCGTGGTGTTTGGGCCTCTGATCCCGGTGTATTGAGCAAATTGCGAATGACCCATGTTAAGAATTTGGAACAGATACCTTCGATCAAAACGACCCTCGCCATCATCTCCATTATTCTTGGCGTGTTTCATTGCCATTTGCAATCCTGGGAAGCAGGAGGCAAATATGATTCCTGTTCGGTCTCTTTGGACTTGAGGAACTTGCCAATTGGTAATCAAACGTAGACCGCCCTTGCCGGTTTGCTCGACCGGAGTAAGTGGTATTCCAGCGTCTCTCAAGGCTAATAGGCCTGCAGCTACAGAAAGTTGAGTTGTAATGTCCCAAGCCATTACGGCTTTTGGATCAATACCAAATTCAGCCGCTAAATCAAA
>CAXHFO010000158.1:0-4250 GCA_964015895.1 uncultured Candidatus Poseidoniales archaeon | reverse complement strand
AGGGTACAAAAATTGACTTTCATAAAGGTGTATTGAATGACAAAATATTCGCTCAGTTAAGTGAAATGTACCATAATGAAAGCTCAGTGCCAAATTTGACATCGGCAAAGGAGGATATTGTGGCCACAAACCCTTCAACTGATTTAGGTAGAGTCATCGCACCGATTGCTGCGCCTGAGTTACTTGATGTCAAATTTAGAAATAATTTGCCAGATTGGCGAGAATCTGATTATAGCTGTCTTGCAGTAGACGCTCCTGATGACATATCAATTCATTACGACATTACCGGAAAAAGCACTACCGAAGGAAAGATGAACGATATTACCGCTTGTTTTTCTGACCGACTTAACAAAATAAGAAAGATGATTGTCCAAAATTCTAGACTACCAAGAAAACCTACTGAAGTTCAACGATTGCTTAGAGAGGTAAACCGTTACCAAGGTTATGAGAACAAAGCCGTTGCTATTGGCTTGGTAAATGAACCTAGATACACCAAAAATGGCCACTTGATTTGGAACTTAGAAGATGAGACTGGGGAGATGACCTGTTTGTTGACTAAGCGTCAAGGTGATGATCGAGACAGGTTTCATGAGCAAATAATTGAAGCAGGTTTAATGCCAGATGACGTCCTTGGAGTGTCAGGAACGTTTAGCCAAACTGGTGATTTATTCTATGTTGATGATTTACATTTCCCGATGAAACAGCGACATGAGAAAGCCGTATCACCATTTGGCGTTAGTGCTGCTTTTCTGTCCGATGTTCACTTGGGGTCCAAAACGTTCTTGGAGGCTCAATGGCATAAGATGGTCAGATGGTTTCATTCAGACCCTTTAGCTAAAACCATCAAATATCTCGTACTATCAGGAGACTGTGTTGATGGAGTAGGTATTTATCCTGGACAAGATAAGGAATTACTAATTCCTGATTTTTACAAGCAATACTCTGAATTCGCTAAATTACTCGAATTACTGCCCGATTGGGTTGAATGTGTAATGCTACCGGGTAATCACGACGCAGTTAGGCCGGCAGAACCTCAGCCGACATTTGAGAAAGATATCCAACAAGATTACAATACTACGACCTTTGTTGGCAATCCTTGTGATTTTTCACTCCACGGTGTTAGGGTATTGTCATACCATGGAAAATCAATTGACGATTTTGTGGCTGGACTTCGAACTGTAACCTATGCAGATCCAATTGAAGCAATGCGTCAAATGCTAAGAAGAAGGCATTTAGCACCTCAATGGGGGGGTAAAACGCCGCTTGCACCAGAACCTGAAGATGGTTTAGTTATCAATGAAGTTCCAGATATATTTGTTACCGGACACGTTCATGGTCATGCATGTGTTGATTTCAAAGGCACAACACTGGTATGTTCAAGCACTTGGCAGGATCAAACATCGTATCAAAGAATGCTTGGTTTTCAACCAAAACCGTGTATTCTAACCATTGTCAATCTACAAAGTCATGCAACGACTTCAATCCCATTTGTTTGATTATTCTAGGCCAAGCAGTGGCTTTAGCATCAGCAGGTTCTTGTCATGAACAATTGGAACACCAGCGGCTTTGAAGGCAGCAAGAGAGGATTCTCTACTTGGATTAAATCCAATAAATCCACTGCCTTCCACTTGCATTGACAAATCCATCTCTGAATCGCCGACTGAAACGCAATCTTTAGCCTCAAAACCTTGCATAGATAATATCCTCTCAATTACGGCATCTTTCTTGGTTGCATGTAATCTACATATTCCTTCATCAGACAAGGTATCATCATCATTAAACTCAAATCCATTGGCAATCCAATCGTCAACTTTTAGCATCCCGGCAATTGATGAGACGAAGATGTCAACACCTGCACTTACGATGGCAACAAATACTCCTGCTTCCTTCAATTGTGCGATAAGTTCCTTGGCACCAGGCATCAGTTTTACCCCTGAATATGACCTAAATAATTCATCACGATAGATTGGATCCTTGACCGCTTTCCACATTTTGATGTCAGAACGCATAAATTCCAAATCGGAAAATTCGCCATTAATGAATCTCTGTAGATTCAGGGAATTGTCTGTTCCAAAGTGATCGTGCAAGGTTTTCCAAGAACTCACAGAGTCTACTAATACTCCATCACAGTCAAAAACGACTACCTTCGGTTGGCTCACAATTGTTTCCGTCATGTTATCACCTCATTGTTTTCCTAGAAAAACACTAGTGACTAATCGCACCTAGTTCTCACTGTACGACAGTCGAGTAAAGCACGCCAGTGAAAGGGCCGAAACCCCTTCACTGACGTCTTCTCTTAGTGATCTTTAGTCACTTCAAACTGGTTGATTCCAATTCATACCTGAGTAAGTCTTCAAGGTTGCACCTTGAGTATCACCTGGTGGATTGTAGACAACTCTAATTGTTGCGTCAACAAGTGGAGTACCATCAGCCAAGTGGGTCTTGACGTATATGTCGTCACCCGTACTGAAGGTAGATATTGTTTCATCTCCGTCAATGGTTACGACATCACCAAAGGTAACTAGTGAATCACTGTTGTATGGTGAGAAACCGTATACCTGATTAGTAGACGCTAAGTTAATTGTCTGAGATTCCGGCTCGCCCAATCCATTGATGTAGGATACTGTAACTTCAATTGCTTGAGTTGCAAGAACTGTTTGTGCTTGCCCAATGGTGATCTTCCAGTGGTCAGTATCAGTGCTAGCAGTATCGATGTTGTCAGCAGAGAATGTTACTACAGGGACTCCCTTGGTATCTGTGTCAGCAAGTTGAGCTGCCCACACATATACAACACCAGAAAGTACCACAGTAATAGCAACCATCAAGATGGTCGCAATAACTGGGCTCACTGCAGATTCATCGTCAGACATTGTTTCTTCCATGAAATCTTCCTCATCATCATCTCTTCGTCCGGCAAAGACAAGAGCACTAACAAACATACCAGTTAAGGCAACTGCTATGATACTTGGGGCGAATGAAGCCACAGATAATGCACCAATTGTCGTTACTGTAACAGGTAAATTGTCATCTCCAGTTTGCCAGTCCTCTAGAACTGCTCCACCATATCCTTGCTCTGTGTGACCACATTGGCTTGATTCACTCCAAGCAACAGTAGTTCCTGCAGCATTAGAAGTCATCAAGTTGTTACACCAGTTCTTATCCTCAAATGCCGGTCTTCTGTTGGATTGAGTTCCGTCTGCGGATTCACCAATTCTACCAGGTTCTGACCACTTGCCAAATACTTGGCTTCCAGAAACAGCATTGTGAGATTCTGGTGAATCTGATTGTATGCTGTTACTAGCTGGGGTACAGACTTGACCTGGATTACAGGTAACTACATCCACTTCGACCCAAACCTCAGTTGTCTGGTCAGTCATGTAAACTTCCCAATCATCAATATCTAGTGAAGTACCATATGCTGGCGGTGTGTAATATACTGGTAGTTGAACTTCATCATGTCCGTCAGTTTGTAGTGATACCTTCAGCAAATGGTTGTAGGTGTATGGACCTTCATCTCCTGCAGCATTGATGCTAAAGTCGACAGGTACCCATGTACCAGGCATGATGTTGTTGACTCCGTTGAAGTCAAATCCTTCAGCGTCATCTAGGAAGTAGTCTGGAACGTTTTCTACAACATTGTCAACCTTAATCGACAGTGTAACGGATACTGATTCTTGCACGTAGTTGTTAGGTGATAATGCGGTGTAGTTAGGCATGTACGATGGTTCAGTAGCAAGATCTGATAATGTAAGAGTCATCTCACAGTATCCGTTAGCAGTTCTTGTCTGATGTATACCATTGTTGTTCAACATATCTACTTCCCATGGCTCAGCGTTGGTTGTAGCATCTGTAATCAAGTCGAATGACAGTGTGTCACCAACGATTGAGTGGCTGTAGTAGTTGCTAGAAGTACAGGTGTTGGTATCTTCAAGAACCCATGACAAATCTGCATCGACGTGATCGATATCCGACTTAATGCCTGACAAATCAAAGGTTAATGCATCAGAATCTGTTGTATCCTCTACTAGAGTAACTCGGTAGTTACCGTTTAATTCACCAGTGAAACTGTTAGAAGCATCGGCACTTGTAACTTGACCAGATACTGCAATTACCGGTTCATCATTTACCGGAGTAACTGAGAATGGTACTACAACTGAGTTAGCTTGTTGGTTTTCTGCACCATCATCTTCTAGAGTCAGAGTGATATCACAAGTACCTCCTTCTTCCCATGCTTGGTTCTCAACGATTAC
>CAXHFO010000157.1:0-4255 GCA_964015895.1 uncultured Candidatus Poseidoniales archaeon | reverse complement strand
GACATCCCAGTACCAAATCGCACTCAGCACCTATGGCGTTACACTTCATGGTCAAAGGTTCATCCAACCAGCGTTGATAGTGTACCAGAAATTCCCTCGGCTAATGTAACCATCAACGATGTTGAGATACAATCTAACACTACAAGAGAAAAATCGAGTTTTGAGGATATATCTAGAGTATTTCTGCAAGAAGCAAATAACTCAATGCACCTAGTCAAAATTAATGACACCTCACCGGCTAGTATGATAGAAATCTCTAGTAATGAAGAACAATCAATTTGTCATATTCACATTGAGTGCACGACAAGTGGTAGTTTGATAGTGAAACTTTCTGGCAGCACTAGTTGGCTTGGACTACATATCACAGGGAAAGTTACTAAGAATTGTACACTATCCTTTGGTTTGGTCAATGATTTATCCAAGCAATGCACTATTTTGCGTTGTGAAGATTGGAGTTTAATGCGAGACTCTGTGCTTGAATATGGTGAGCTATCAATCGGCGGTAGCAGAATCAAAAACGATATTCGAACCTCATTAGATGAAGTGAACTCTTCTCTTACGCAAAATATTGCAGTGATTACTGACGGTTCTAGGCATGATGACCATCATGTTGAAATCTTACACAGAAGCGGCCACACAAATTCATCACTCAATGTTAGTTCAGCATGCTCAGGAAAAGGCCACACGATCGGCACAGGATTATTGATGATTGAAGAGGATTGTGATGGCTGTGACGCTGGTCAAGTTTTCAAGAATCTATTATTATCAGATACTGCCAAAGCAGAGTCTATACCAGAATTAGAAGTCCTATCTGATGACGTCAAGGCAGCTCACGGAGCAGCAAGTTCTTCGGTTGATAGCGAGCAAATCCACTACTTGATGTCTAGAGGATTTCCTAAAGAAAATGCTGAAGCGCTTATCGTTGAAGGTTTTCTTGTTAATTGCTTTGCCAAAATCAAAAATAACGAGGTTAGACAATATCTTATAGGCGCATTAACCGCAAACTATTCATAACGGCAGGTGATACTATGCGAGAGAATTTCCCCATACTACAACGAAAAATCAATGGTTATCCGTTAGTGTACTTAGATAACGCAGCTACTACCCAAAAGCCAGCCTCTGTCATTAATGCAATGAATGATTATTATGCCAATTCAAATGCTAATGTTCACCGAGCAGTTCACACCCTGGCGGGTGAAGCGACTGAAGGCTACGAATCATGTCGTACTGCACTCAAGCAGCGATTTAATACTGACAAAGCAATAATAACTAGCGGCACCACTGAAGCGATAAATCTAGTTGCTCATGCTTGGGGCAGAGCAAATTTATCAGATGGAGACGCAATAATACTAACAGAAATGGAACATCATTCAGATATAGTTCCTTGGCAAATGCTTGCTCAAGAAATGAATATTGAACTGCGATATGTCCCTGTTTTGAAAGATTTAACCCTCGATATGGAACTATTTGAATCGGCAATTGAAGGAGCAAAATTGGTTTGTGTAGTTCATATATCAAACGTACTTGGGGTATGTAATCCAATTGACAAAATAGTTTCTATCGCCAACAAGCACGGGGCCAAGGTATTGTTAGACGCTGCCCAAAGCGCCCCGCACCAACATATCGATTTCAAATCAATCGGTGTTGATTTCATGGCCTTTTCTGCACACAAGATGTGTGGACCCACTGGAATAGGAGCCTTGCTTGTTGCTGATGACGCATTTGAAGAGATGCAACCGTTCATGGGTGGTGGCGATATGATTGAAACCGTCTCAATACATGGATCAACTTACCAAACAAATGAACAGAAGTTTGAGGCCGGAACCCCGAGAATTGCCGAAGCAATTGGCTGGACTGAAGCTTTGAACTGGCTTTCTTCAATCGATATTGTAGCCGAGCATAAGAGAATCCTCGAATCTGCCAGATGGCTAGCAAGTAAGTTACGAGCCATGGGGATGACCGTATATGGCAGGCATGATGATCATGATGCTGCAGTAGTTTCGTTTCTGCATCCAACTATGAACAGCGAAGATTTAGCTCACCTGCTAGATGCTCGAGGTTTCGCAGTTAGAACCGGTCACCATTGTGCACAACCGCTACTAGACCGTTTAGAAATAACCGGAACATTACGTGTTTCATTATACTTTTACAATACCCATGAAGAAGTTGAATCGTTTATTGAATACTTTGGCAAAATCTTGGAGAGGTTTGCATGACTTATTCAAGTGACCTTTCCGAATTAATTGAAGAATTTAAGGAAATTGAAGACAAAATGGAACGTCTGGAAATGGTGTTTGATTTAGCCGATGAAGTAAATCTGTTACCCCCACAAGAATGGAGTGAAGCCACCAGAGTGGTTGGTTGTCAATCAGAAGCTCATGTTAGAGTTGACGTAGTTGACTCTTTTGTCAACCTCGAATCTGGTGCTGATTCAAAACTAGTTCAAGGATTGATGGGGATTTTAACCTTAGCAATTCATGGCATTGAAGTTGTTGAGGCATTGAAATTGACTCCCGATTTCGCTACCGAAATGGGGGTACTCAATACATTATCACCAAGCAGATCTAATGGATTTAGAAATATGTTTGACAAAGTTATGCGAGAGATAGAACAAATACAAGGTGATTAAATGACCGATAAATCAACAGTTATGGTACAATTAGATGAAGTTGAAGACCCAGAGTTAGAACTCTCGATAGTGGAACTAGGTCTAGTTTATGATGTAAGAATTGAAACCAAAGAAAGTGGCTTACATGCTGAGATTGATATGACACTCACCAGCCCAGGATGCCCTGCTGCTGCGGAAATAATGGCTGCTACTCATCGCGCAGCGTTGACTACTGAAGGCATCGATTCTGTACATGTCAATTTAGTATGGAGTCCTAGATGGGATCCAAAAGTTCACGCTTCAGAAGATGCCAAAATGGATATGGGTATTTGGGATTAACGTTTCACAACAATGGTTAGTAAGTCACCATCTTTGAGTAAATGGTCTAGTCCAACACGCTGCCAATCGAACTTTGCGCTTGGACCTTTAACTCGAGCATATCTGAATTTTCTAACGAAATCACGGTGCAGTTTCATGCAAATATTCTTCACAGTTGAATCATCTTTGACAATCAAAGGTTCCTCTAAGTCTGCTTCTTCACCTTGCGGTTTCAAGTAGACTCTCATAAAACCAAGATTATCATAAATGAAGTCTTTTAATTCTTCTAGACCCATGTCTTTGAACGCTGAAATACGCATTATTGGCCAGCCTTCTGGTAGCGACTTAGTGGCCCTAACTAGGTCCTCTTCAGTAGCGATGTCAATTTTATTTATTGCAACAACCGCTTTTTCATAGATCCTATTCTCTGCTAAGCAATCAACAATTTGTTCGGCAGTCGTATCGTTTCTCAATGTGACTATAGCAGAAGTATACCCAAAAGAGCGAATTATATCACCCATATCTTCACTGGTAAGGTGGGTCTGCTCAACAGTTGAACGCACATCAATACCACCTCTTTCGGTTCGTTTAATGAATACTGGTGGTTTGGTTTCATTTAGCCGTAATCCTGCATTATGAAGTTCTCTATGTAATACATTGAAGTGGGCATCTTGGAAAGGGTCGACAATATATAACACCATATCTGCACTTCTAATCACGTTGAGAATCTCTCTCCCGCGACCTTTGCCTTCTGCAGCACCCTTGATTAAACCGGGCAAATCTAGAATCTGAATCTTAGCACCACGATGTTCCATAACACCTGGAATACAAGTGAGTGTGGTAAAAGCGTACCCAGCCACTTCAGAGTGGGCATCTGTAACTTTGGAGATAAGCGTAGATTTACCCACAGAAGGGAATCCAACCAAAGCAACTGTAGCATCGCCGGATTTCTTTACTTCAAACCCTTTACCACCGCCACTTGCTTTAGAGTGAGCATGAGCTTTTTCCTCTTTTAACTTCAGTTGGGCAATCTTAGCTTTTAGTTTCCCAATGTGAGCATTAGTGGCCTTATTTTTTTGGGTTTTATCTATCTCGGCGCGAATCAATTCGATTTGCTCTTTGATAGTCGCCATAATGACCCCAAGACAACGCTGCAAGTAGGTGACTCTTGAAATCTATTGTTGAATCTAGGCAGAATTGACAGAAGTTGTATGCGATGACATCAAAGCAGACGAGCATCTAGAGGTCATTATGGGGATTGAAACTGTTTTACTGTTAGTAGAACCTGTCTCTTATACACATCTGACGCTGCCGACGAAGGTTCGAGTG
>CAXHFO010000156.1:0-4296 GCA_964015895.1 uncultured Candidatus Poseidoniales archaeon | reverse complement strand
ACACTCGAACCTTCGTCGGCAGCGTCAGATGTGTATAAGAGACAGCTCCAGAGCCAATCGAAGCAATTGCTTGGAAACTCGGAATCTCTTCCACAGAGATTACACCCATGGGAAAAAGTGTTGCTAAAATCACCTGGGATGCCCTAAAATCTCGTTTCAATAAACCTCAAGGTAGTCTAATCCTAGTCACCTCAGTTAACCCTACACCATTTGGTGAAGGTAAAACAGTTACCACAATTGGACTTACTCAAGCACTATGTCAAATCGGTCAATCAGCAACTTGTGTTATTCGTGAACCATCAATGGGCCCTGTCTTTGGTATCAAAGGCGGTGCTGCTGGCGGTGGATACTCCCAAGTACTGCCAATGGAAGACATTAACCTACACTTCACCGGTGACCTACATGCGGTAACTTCTGCTCACAATTTATTATCTGCACTCATTGATAATCATATCAAACAGGGTAATGAGTGCCGTATTGACTCAACACGAATTAGTTGGCCTAGAGTTATCGACATGAATGATAGATCTCTAAGAAATCTCGTCATTGGGATGGGGGGGCCAGCCAATGGACACCTTAGACAAGACCGGTTTGACATTACTGCAGCAAGCGAGGTTATGGCAATCCTAGTATTAGCCTCAGACTATGCAAATCTAAAAAAGCGACTCGGTGATATTGTTATTGGGCAATCCGTTGATGGAAATCCTGTCAAAGCTAGCGACTTAGAGGCTCAAGGCTCCATGGCATTATTGCTACGCAATGCATTTCTACCAAATCTAGTGCAAACCCTAGAAGGTAATCCTGCATTTATTCATGGCGGACCATTCGCCAATATCGCTCATGGTAATTCCAGTATAATAGCTGACAAAGTGGCTCTTGGCGCAGCTGATATCGTTGTTACTGAAGCAGGTTTTGGCTCTGATATGGGGGCTGAAAAGTTCATGCACATCAAAGCAGCAACATCTGGTAAAGCGCCTGATTGTGTAGTCATGAATGTTACCATTAGATCGATGAAGTTACACGGAGGAGCATTTGGTAATCGTGGAGGTTACCGCCCGACTAAAGACGAATTAGAAGCTGAAGATGTCGATGCGGTTACTACTGGTGCGGCTACTAACCTTGACCGTCATATCAGAAATATGGCTGGTTTTGGAGTTCCTGTTATTGTATCAATTAACAGATTCACCTCAGACACCGATGCAGAGATTGCTGCGTTATCTGATGCCGCCCATGCAAGTGGAGCAAAAGATGTCACAGTGACCGAGGTTCACGCTAAAGGTGGTGCTGGTGGTAGAGACTTAGCCAACGCCGTAGTAAAAGCCGTTCAAGACCATGTTGCTGCAGGTAGGCCGTTTACTCCATTATTCCTTAATGACGCACCAATAGTTGACAAGATAGAAGCTATAGCAACGCGAATGTACAAGGCTAAAGCGGTTCTAATTGAGCCAAAAGCCAAAAAACAACTGGACAAAATCACTTCTTGGGGCTACGGGAATTTGCCGGTTTGCATGGCCAAGACTCAATATTCATTCTCTCATGATGCTGGCAAATTAGGGGCACCTAGTGGCTTCACGCTACCTATTAGAGAATTCAGGCTTAATGCCGGTGCAGGTTTTGTTGTAGCCATACTTGGTAACATGATGACCATGCCAGGATTGCCTAAACGACCTGCCGCACTGAATATGGATATGGATGATGACGGCAATCAAGTTGGAATCTTTGGGTGAATGTATGCAGATATTGAAGCGAGAGCCAATGTTATGGCGCTTGCGCATTGTTGGTCAAGATGACTTATGGTCACTTGCTAGATTAGCTAGAAAAGGTATGTCACTAGGCATGCTAGGTGAACGTCGTGATCAAACTACTGCTGGTGAAGAAGGCGGTAGAGCGAAGTCTGCTGAGCGAAAGAAAATGTGGATTAGATTACGTATTGAAACTACTGAATACCAATCCTTTGGTGATAATCTACGCTGCCATGGGATAATAGAAGAAGCTAAATTTGACCTTGGCAGCCATCATACACACAATATTTCGGTTGGCGATGAAATTGAATTATCCTGTATTACCGAATTTCTAGATACCGATAAACAATTATTGCAGCAAGCAATTGATGCCGCTAAACAAGTCCAAGTAGCATTGGCTGTGGTGGAAAATGATGAAGTGGTTTTATTCCACGTAACATCTAGAGGACTTAGAGAATCAACAACTTGGACTATGCGTGGGGGAGGAAAACGGGTTGATGTTAAACAATCAAGTGGTGTTGCCAAAGGATTTAGAGAAAAAGTCATCAAGGAACTTACTGAATCATTAGCAAAAGATACGCCACTCATTCTATGTGGCCCAGGACATGCACGAGAAATATACCTACAAGACATGAAAAGTGCTGGGCAAACTAGGCTAATCTCGTCTATCGCAACATCAATGTCTGGTCGGGCAGGGGCTAATGAAATACTACGGGAAGGGCTTGCTGGAAATTTATTAGAAGATTATGCAATATCCAAGGAAATCGGATTATTAGAAGAGGCCTGGATGAGAGTTTCAACTAATGGCGCCGTAGCTTATGGATTGATGGAATTAACCAAAGCCCGAAATGAAGGAGCAATAGAAACATTACTTATCTCAGCAGACCTACTACGAGATGAAGAGGCAATTATTGATGGCACTTCTTGGCAATTATGGTGTAAGTCACTAAGTGACATTGGCAGCGAAATGGTACAATGCTCTACCGATCATGACTCAGGTCAACAACTGTTGGGAATAGGGGGAGCCATTGCTTTATTGCGGTTCAAAATCTAGGTGGTACCATGAAGGTAGTGAGATTCAGCGATTACCAACAAAATAACGACTTATCTGTGCTTGATGGCGCTAGGTGGTTATTGATTACCCATCAAGAATTATCTGCTGCTGCAACAATATTATTTCACAGTGAACTTCTAGATATTTTAGTCGCGGTTGACTTTCGTGGAGCGAAAATATCTGATGGATTATGGCAACGAGCAGTCCATCTGATTTTAGCCGATTCAAGTTTTGAGAACGATGATGAAAACCAAATTAGGAAGCGTACTGGCATCACTAAAGTGGTATTAGATGGACAAGGCGATTTACAAGATTACTGTTGGTAACTGGTGGGTCCGGAGGGAATTGAACCCTCGATCTTCGCCTTGTAAGGGCGACGTCATAAACCCCTAGACCACAGACCCTAGCCTGCCGTGTTGCCTCTCATTATTGAATGCAACGCATGCGTTAACCTCAAAACCATGACGCATGACGCAAGGTTGAATGGATGAAGATATCCAAGCGGCCGCAGCCCGTCTAGTTAGACGTCTGAAAGAAGGGGGCCACAGCATAACCGTGGCTGAATCTTGTACCGGTGGTTTACTCGCTAGTGCCTTTACAGATATTGCTGGAGCCAGTCATTGGTTTAACCAATCATGGGTAACATATTCTAATGAAGCAAAGATATCTCAACTTGATGTGAATCCAGAAACCCTTGAAAAGCGTGGAGCTGTTTCTTCTTATGTTGCCATTGAAATGGCTAAAGGTGCATTAGCAAATGCTGATGCGGACATTGCGATTTCAATTACCGGAATTGCTGGACCAGGAAACGACAGCACAACCAAGAAAATTGGCACGGTATATGTGGGCATTGCATCTAAATCATGGGCCAACGCTGAATCTACCCAAATCGGTGGCAATAGGTCAGAAAATAAGATCGGTTTTGTGCATTTCGCGCTCCTAACTGCCATTGGAAGATGGGATGAAGCAATGGATGAGGCAGAAGAAAATCGGAAGAAGCTTCAACAAATGGCTGAGGAAAAGGAGCGAGCACGTGTAGAATTTGAAAAAGAGCGTGCCAAAAGAGAAGCGCAGGCAAAGCAATCCGCACCTTGGCAAGATGAATCTTGGAGTGGTGAAAAGCCGGAAGATGATTCTGAATCATTCGGTGAAGAAGTTGACTGGAAATAATGCCAAGGTCAACCGGTTTCCTTTTGGGGCGGCGTCATTACGATAACTTATGGCTGCGACATCTGAGGATATCGTCAAAATGTTGCGCCAAAGAAGAATTATTGCTAGTGGTGCAATAATAAATTCGTTACTTAGCCATGATGACCCGTCAGGACTACTAGATAAGGGTACAAAAATTGACTTTCATAAAGGTGTATTGAATGACAAAATATTCGCTCAACTAACTGAAATGTACGATTATGATGAATCAATACCAAATTTGACATCGGCAAAGGAGGATAACTGTCTCTTATACACATCTGACGCTGCCGACGAAGGTTCGAGTGTAGA
>CAXHFO010000155.1:0-4306 GCA_964015895.1 uncultured Candidatus Poseidoniales archaeon | reverse complement strand
GTTGACTGTAAATTAAAAGCATCACACGGAATTAACATCATATCATCATCAATTTGTTTAATGCTCCAGGCAACTAACTCGACTAGTGAATTGCAAAATTCTGGGTCTGGCCAAACCTCTCCACCAAACATTTCCATTCGGCTTTTATCGCCACACAGGGTAATAATTCTAGTTACTGAAGACAGTTTACATTGATTGATTAAACGACTAACTCCGCCAAACATCTGCGATTTATCTTCGCCCATTCGAGTACTCTTTCCGCCGGCAAAAATCAATGCAGTAGTCATGCTAATCATCAGTGCAGAGCATCGAGCTTATCCATCGCATCTTCCAACTCACTTAACAGACTTCTAACTCGTTCCATTAGGGCTTGACGTTCTCTACTACTACGCGCCTCAGGTAACCACTCTAATAGACGTCGAACATCCTTAGCATCCCGCTCGACAGTCCATTGTAAAACAGCCTCCATGACCGGGTCTTCTGTCGGTAAGAACCTCTCAGACATAGTTAACCTAGCAATTGAAAGGCCATCAATTATCCTGTTCTAGCAGTTTGTTGCGAATGCGTTCAAACAATTCTCCACCAGCGGGGGCTGAAGAAATTAAACTCCGCAGGCGGTCATGCTGGGTATTTCTAACCGAGATAAACAACATAGCAATTTGATGCCACAGATGGCTTTGCTCTGCCATAGCAATTAACCACTCATCGCCGGGCACCGCATGTCCGCTGCGACTCATTTCTTCGGCAATTTCCAAAATTATTTCCATCGGCTCTTGCTTGCCAAAAAGATGGATTAACGCCATCCAAGGGTCTTCACCCAGTTCATCTTTTGACATATTGGATAATAGTAATCCGGCTAGTTTCAAGTCTTCTCGGCCATGGCGCTTCCACAAGGCGGGAATTAGTTTTGCCAAGCGGCGCGGCTTCTCTTTACCATAAGTAAGCAGCCATGATGCAATGGTTCGCACCTCTGGGTCTGGACAACCATAGTGAGCCGTAAAACCACCATGAGCAGCAGTAATATCGGCGCGCGGTTTGGTAATCATTCCAGGATTGCCTGCCGCATAAGCCCCGTTTAGAAACTTTAACACTCGCCGATTTGACCTCAATACCTTAGAGTTGTATTGCTCTAGGTATTCATCTAATTTGATGTTCATTTCTTGGCACCGTCTGCAGCTTTCTTACGAACAACATCGAAGAGGTCTCCTACTAGGCTTACAGAGTCTCTAAGTGTGCCAAGCATTTTGTCGATAACATTTGGATCTTCGAATTTTTCTTTGACAATTTCTCGCAACTCTTCTTCTATTTGTTGGTGTTCTTTATCATCTATTTTGAATATGTCTCTTAGGTGAGCCAGCACCCGGAACTCATCTCTTGACAGCGAGGCATTAACAATGGCTATCTCGAAAACCTTGGTGTAGATCTCTCGTGCCTTTTCTAAATTAATTGGCTCGCCACCTTCAACCTTAGCGCCGGTTCTTACGGCTTGATAAATTTCAGATGGTTCATTTTCACTCAGACCCAAAGCGCTGGCCAGTTTTATCACCAAGCGCTTTTCTTCTCGCGTTAACACTTTATCGACGAGCATCACAGTGATGGTACTGTGAAAAGCCTCAAGGCTATACGATATAGGTTCGGACACAACACTCCCATGCACTTAGTATTATTGAATTCGTTGCTCTATTAAAACCGTAAAAATATTGATTATTTGACAAGAGCATTCAATAATGATGGGCGCGGCCGATAGACTGTTCACATCCAATTCATTCACCGACTTTTAGCCGGTGGTTTTGGCTCAAAGGACTTCCTTTGAGCCATTTTGAGTAGTCTGTGGACTAAAAGGAGATATTCAAATGTCAAGAAAAGGAAACAACAGAGGTGGCAACCCCTCGAAGAGTAATAAAGCAATGAAGTATATGGTTCGTGCTGATATAAAAGTCAACGGAACCGTACAAAGAAAGGACATCATCGGTGCGATTATGGGTCAAACAGAAGGCCTATTAGGTGACGAATTGGAATTAAGAAAACTCCAACGAACCGCCAGAATCGGACACGTTGATGTAGAAATGGAAAACAAAGGTGGCAAGGTCCATGGTATGATCATGATTCCAAGTAGCCTTGACAACGTAGAGACAGCAATTATCGCATCTTCATTGGAAACCATCGATAGAATTGGCCCATGCACAGCGAAAATCACTGTCAAGGAAATTCAAGATATTAGAGCAACTAAGCGTACCAGTGTCGTTGACCGTGCTAAGGAACTACTGCTGGAACTAGTTAACTCTGGTGAAGCAGCATCAAAGACTGTAATTGAAGAAGTAAGATCGGTCTTAACTGTCGGTACAGCTAAGCAATTCCACGGCCTGACTTGTGGCCCAAACATCGAAACATCATCTTCACTGATTGTAGTTGAAGGTAGAAATGATGTCAGAAATTTGCTTAATTGCGGAGTAAAGAACGCAATTTCAGCAGATGGAGCAGGGTCGATAAAACAAGAATTAATCGATTTGGCAAACGGTAAGGAAACCGTAGTTTTGGCAATCGATGGCGATCGTGGCGGTGAAATGCTATTTAGCCAACTTAATGAAATGATGAAAGTCGATTTCGTCGCTCAAGCACCAGTCGGTCAAGAGTGGGAATTATTGCCACAAAAGACTGTAACTAAATGCTTGTCAATGAAGGTCGAAGCAGCTAAATTTGCTCGACAAGTCAAGAAGCAAGAAGATAAGGATGACAAAAAGGCAGGAGTTGAAGATAAGAACTGGGCTGAAGATATGGAAGATACTTTTGAAAGTAAAACCGCCCCAGATGAAGTCAAAGAATTTTTCACCCACCTTGATGACCTAGAAGCAAGAAAAGCCGTCTTCGTTATGATGGATGGCACAGTTTCAGAACCTGTTGGCGCCAAAGATTTGGCCAATGCAGCAAATGAAGCTGACGGGGCAATAGCCATCGTATACAATGGTACTATCAGTGATAAAACACTAGACATTGCATCAGAAGCGGCTATTGAGACAGTTGTTGGCACCAAAGCAGGCAAAGGCTACGGCGACAGAGATGACGTCAAATCATGGCTTGCAGAAGTTCATCGCTGAGCATCATTCTAACGCGCATATAAAGAATTGAGCCCGCTTTGGCGGTAATATGAGCGATGCACCCGAGGCGTGGCCTGACGACGATGCAGACCCTTTCGCCGCGTCAGATGAATCGCCGGAAGCACAGGATGAAGCCCCATCAACAGAGGAGAACCAACCTGAGACAACTGATGAATTGCCGGAAGAATCGCCCGCTGAAGAACAATCTGCGGCAATCGAGCAATGGACATTGCCAGTCAGAGTCGCTCCAGTAATGGCAATCTCTGGTGAGGAAGTAGAAGAATTTCCACTCAATGAATCGGTTGACGGTAGGCGGAATACATCTCTAGTTGTTAGTGATAATTTAATCAGAATAATTCAGGTAACTTATGACGATGATGGTCAGCGCAGATTGAATGTTAAAACAGTTCTCAAAAATGAACTAACCGGTTTCACTCATTCCCACAACGAATTGATGCATAAGCACCAATGGCTGTGGATCACCGCGGTTTTTGCTGGATTAGTGGCCTCATTCATCCCATTCTTGGGATTCTTCGGACAATTTATCTTAGCCGGCGGCCTAATTGGATGGTTGTATATGCATCTTGAAATACACACATTAGAGTTTTCAACTAGTGGGTCGAAGCATAGAGTTCAATTTACTGGTTATGGCTCCAACCGTCCAATGTTTAGAGCCAGTATGGCTTTGATTGGCCCAACAATAGCCAAGTATATGGACACAGGAGAATTTGATACGCAATCAATTACCACATTTCATGAATCACTTGCCAAGCCTGTTGTACAACAAATGCCAACTATAGTAATGGCTGATGATGGTACATTGGAAGCCTTACCTGCTCAAATCCCTCCAGTTCCTAAACCATCCGCATCTACCGAGCCTCCGGCTACATCAGCCGAAACCCCAGCACCGCTGCCTCCACCAGCACCGCCAACTAATATTCCGCAACCAGCAACAACACAGACACCAGAACCGACCGCAATGGCCGGCCCACCATCTTCAAATCAACCACCACAGCCGCTAACTGCACCACCGCCACCCCCTCCATTGACATCAGCACCACCCCCACCGCCATTGCCGCCGCCATTACCCCCTGCAACAATGCCTCCACCACTGCCCATGAACGGAATGATGCCACCTATGCCGATGGACATGGGTGAAGTTCCATTGGATGCACCTATGCCAGCGGCACCAGAAATAAATGTGCCAGCAG
>CAXHFO010000154.1:0-4307 GCA_964015895.1 uncultured Candidatus Poseidoniales archaeon | reverse complement strand
GTGCTAAAAAGTGAAACAGAATACCAAGGTACTGTTCAAGGGACATTAAAATTTGAAGAAGAGTGATTATTCATTTCTTAACTCTTCTAATATTTTCTTAACAGCAGTTTGTGTTTTCGGTCCGTTAAGTGCTTGTAATCTTGCTGCCACGATGTCAATTTCATCGTCTTCCGCTCCAGCACTTACTGCCATATTTCTAGAATGTAGTTTCATATGCCCGGCTTGAATACCATTTGTTGCAAGGGCTCTAAGGGCTCCAAGATTTTGCGCTAATCCAGCAGCACAGATTATTCCGGCTAATTCGGTTGCTGATTCAACCCCTAGTATGGCAAGATTAGCTTTTGCTGTTGGGTGGACTTTTGATGCACCTCCAACTATTCCGACTGCCATCGGCGTCTCTATGCTTCCAATTAGGTTTCCAGAATCGTCTACCGACCAATTAGTCATTGAAGTATAATGATTGCTAGAGTGTGATGCCCAAGCATGACAGCCAGCTTCAATAGCACGCCAATCCTGTCCGCAAGCAACAGCGACACTGCTGATTGCGTTCATTACTCCTTTATTATGCGTAGTTGCTCTAAATGAGTCGCTGATAGCAAAATGGTGTGCTTCAATAATTCCTTGGATTACATCAAGTCCATTTTCTCTAGTGCCGTCATTTGATACCTCTTCAGGAGTGAAGGTAGCGGAAACCCTTGCTAATCTGTGAGCTGCTAGATTTGATAGGATTTTCAAATGCACTCTTCCTCCAGTCATCCTTTCAATTTCAGGAGCAATTAATTCTGCCATTGTATTAACTGCATTTGCTCCCATAGCGTCTCGACAATCAACAATTATGTGGAGTATTAACATAGGTCCTGACATAGTTTCTATGACTCTAGTTTCAATTCTTTTGCAACCTCCACCCAATTTTATCATTGTAGAGGGTAGACTGTTGCATAAATTGATAATTTTATCTTTCTCCTGGTGTATATTTATCATGGCTATTTCTAGATTGTCAACATCTAAAATTTGTAATTGGCCAATCATTAGTGGGCCATCATTTTGAGTTCTAAATCCACCATTCTCTAGACATCTTTTCGCCATATTTGACGCTGCAGCCACTACGCTGGATTCTTCTAGGCAGAATGGAATCAGGTAATGCTTGCCATCAATGACGAAATTTGTGGCAATTCCTACTGGTAACGACATAGTTCCTATGACATTTTCAATCATTCTGTCTGCAGCTTCATCGTCTAGTTCTCCATTACTAGCGAGTGCAGCAACATGCTCATCAGAGATCCCAGATAGATTTTGTACTAGTTTTCGTCTCTCTTCCACTGATAATTTGAAGAAACCACTTAGTCGACTATTCTCTACAGGCATGTCCTCACTATTGATGGCCACGCCGAGTCTGCAAATAAGGAGTGGGTTGTGTGGAAGTAGAATTAACGGGTTTAACGCTTTAATTAACGCGTTAATTATACGTTAATTATGCGTTAATTTAGTAATTTTATATCTTTGAATAAACTGATTGACGCGAGATAACGGGTTGAAGACATGCCGATTATGGTGAAATATCAAATACCCTCTTGGTTGATGCGGTCAACATGCGTGTAGAAGGATTGCAATTCGAGATTCCTGAGTTAGCATACAATCCATTCTCAACAAGTCCGTTAGAAAGTAATCAATCGGATTTGTATGTAGGTAGACTCGGGGTGAGGGCAAGAATCTCACAAAATATCAATTTTAGATCAAATCGTAGCATACTAATGGTTGGTGAGCTGGGTAGTGGTAGAACATCTCTACTTCGCTGTGCAGGTAAAGAGGCTTCAGTATACGTCCATATCGACCACATTTCGGCATCTAGGCCCGACGAGAGCCTTCTGCACCGTATGTATTCTAGCCTTGTTGGATATGATGATATTCCAGAAAACTCAGTCGAATTAGTAAATAAAATGGTGGATTTCTCAAGGTCTTTCAACAATAAATTGCCATTGATTGTTATCGATACTCCAAATGTTGAGGGTAGTATACTATCAGTCGCCCTTCGAGACGTTTTACCGTCATTGGAACGTTTACAAGCAGTAATCGTTGTAGTTGTTGAACCAAAACAGAGGATGAACATACCAGATTACTTATTGAATACGTTTGCCAATGAAGTTAGCATTAATTCACTTACCATAGATGAAGTACAAGAATTGGTTGAAAGACGAATTTTATCGGTGACAAATACGCCATTCAGCCTTACATTTGAAGATGCTAAAGTAATCCATCAAAAAACCGCCGGTGTACCGATTGAGATTGTTAAATTCATGCGTGATGCAATAGATAACATGATGATGAAGAATGATGGAATTGAGTTTGCAACTCAGGATGATATTACAGTATCCAAACCAGAAGTTGTTCAAGACCCTGCATATGTAGAGGAAACTGAAGTAACTGATGATCAAACAGTAATCGACGCATCTTTACCATGGAATGAAAGAGATGAATTGAGTGAACTAACATCACAAGTAGAAATTGCTAACCCATTTGGCTTTGAACTAGATTTAGACGAGTTGTCCGAATCTCAACAATTTGATGAAGAAGTTCAAGAGCATACATTTTCAGCCTTCCCCACTAATGATGATGCCATAACTGAAACAATAAAACAACGTCCTTACATTAATGCTGGTGCCTTTGGTGGACTGTTAGGCAGGACACGAGACTTTGACGATCTTGAGAAATCTACCCCAGATATTATGGTCAATGAAATGGAAACCCAGGGGGCAGAACTGTGGGTTTCTAAAGAGATGGTTGAATTAGAAGAAAAAATAGAATTTTCTGCCGAAGACTCAGCAGAATTAATCCATGATGAAATCGGGATTGACGGGAGTGAAGAATTTTTTGAATTAACTGAATCTGATAATGAGCATGAAATAGATGGTTTAGATGATAATCAAAATCTTGGAGTTTTGTCTAATCAGATAGCTTCCTTATTGGCTTCAATGCTAAGTAATAATAGCGTTGGAGGTGATTCAAATACAAGTTCTAACCGGTTTATGAGTGCATTAATGAGGCTCTCAAACCAAAACTATTCAGCAAAAACAGATTATCCATTAGATTCATTGGCACTCTCATCACTTACCTCTAATGAATCATATGTTTTGTCAATTGCCAGATTAAGAAGATATTCTCCTAGCGACAAAGAAATATTGACACATTTGGCAATTAAACGGCCTAGATTATCACAAATAAGTAATAAGTTACTAAAATTAGGAATACTAAATGTTAGAATGAAAGGTAGGAGTCGTTATTTTGAACTTACCCAAGCAGCAAAAGCACAATTGATTGCTTGGGGCGTTATTGGAGGTGATGAATGATGACTTGGAGTATTTCGTGGTCATGGCAAGCACCCTCTAGAATATCTTGTATTGCTGCAGTCGAAGGTGGAGTTGTAATCAGCAGTGGTCTGGAGTTATATTTATTGGAATCAGATGGAAGTAAAAGGTGGTCAATTAAAACTCCATTTAAGGTCCATTCAATTCATTACAATAACGGGGTTTTGGCGGCTTTAGCAGCTCATGGTTTCTATGTTATATCAACTACAGATGGTAGTATGATTCATGATGGTAGGTCTACTTATGGAGGATTTACTGATGTTATCAGTAGACCAGGTGGAGGCTGGATCTTATCTGGTAAAGAAGGCCAAATACACTTATTTTCTCATGAAGGAATTGGTATTAAAAGATTTGAAACTGGCAAGGTTAGAAGGTTAGTAGGTTGGTTGGATAGAGAGCATATTCTCTGGCAATCAGATGATGGTTTGTTGTGGTGTGGTCGATTAGGAAGTAATTATGCAAAAAGGAGTTTAGAAGAGAGAACTTGGAGTTGGGTTTCTCGATTAGATAGTGGGCGCTTGGTACTTCAGACTAGTTCAGGTGAGATTTGGGAAGGAATTCCACATCCATTTGGCTGGGATCATACTGAAAAATTACAATCTGATTCTTTGGAACCAATGGAAGGGATTCGTTGTGGAGATGGATGGTGGATTCTTGGAATTGAAGGCTTACTATACCACCTTTCAAGTTCATCTGATAGCGAAAGCAGTCAATTAGGTTATGAAATGAATTTAGGAGATTTATTGACGAAGATTACTAATGATAGCATGGTAACTGCAACTAGAAATGGTTTAATCCGTATGTGGAAAGCACCTCACCTAGCAAACTCAGAGCGTGAGAGCCGCTACCAAGCTGCTGCCGAAGCCGCATTAGCAAGAGATTGGGAGGAACGTAAAGCAATATTCACTAGAGCCCAACAAGCAGAAAGTGAAGGAAGATTATCAC
>CAXHFO010000153.1:0-4346 GCA_964015895.1 uncultured Candidatus Poseidoniales archaeon | reverse complement strand
TCCAAGCACGTGAGCCTCTCTTCATGGTGAACAGGCATCCCACCAACATTCCATATATGATAGCATCGTTAAACAACGGGTTGGTTTGAGTACGTAATCCATTGGAATCAACGAATTAATTCGTGGCGGACGTACCAGGATTCGAACCCGGGTCGCCGGCTTAGAAGGCCAGAGTGATATCCAACTACACTATACGTCCAACCCACCCCAATTGTATCTCTTTGATGAACTTTGAGTATGTCAATTCAAAGAGGTCGGGCACATTTGTGACACCTAGTTGGCTTTCTAACAGTGGTTCTATCCCAGCTGTAGCCACAATGATCACAAGTCCATGATTTTACTTTGAGATCACCAAGTACAGAATTTCTTAGTCGTTGTAGTAATGGTGATTCAGACATTTTGGGCATTGGCGCCACCTTATTGGTTAACTCATCATGTTGGGATGTATGTAATGTTAAACCTGCAGCATGGAGAAATTCATGAACAAAGGTATGTTTGTAAAGTACCTCATCTTCAAGCAAAGCCGGATGTAATCCAATTGTCACAGCACCGGGGTCTAATCTCAAGCGTCTTCGACGATTAAGTTCTGCAGAACCCTCTTCGAATCTTGTCATACCTAATCTATCGTCAATTGGTTCTAACCAAATGAGTTCTATCCTTTGTTCAATCCACGGCATAAATACTGCCTCAGTGACTCCTGAAAGTACTGATAATGATTCAACTATTGCACCTTCGGGTATGTGAGGATCAATTGTTGGTGTTGGCGTATTACCCAACATACCTGAACCCGCCATGCAGCGTCCAATCATCCGATGTTCATCAACTGTATTATTATTGAAAATGCTTATCATGGGTCTATTGGTGGCATGGCTAGAAACACCTATGGGCGTGTAGATCAGTTGGAAGATCGCTACCTTGGCATGGTAGAGGCCCCGAGTTCAAATCTCGGCACGTCCACCACGTAGTGCATCGTTTACAGTGTCAGTTGTGGTTCTTTGTGAACACTTATTTTGGACCAAAAAATAGCCAATATGGCGAATGTTATCTGCATTAGTGCAAAAACTATATTCCATGTTATAGAAAATAACAATCGTGGTGAATCGGAAGAAAATGCGACTAAGCTTATTGAGCCAAGAATTAGTAATAATTGGGAGGTGATGTAGGGTCTAAGCATTATCCCCTTACTCTGTATTACATGCATCAATTTAGTAGAGAAAATAATCAATGGAGCGGCAATCATTACTACCATCCAATTCGTTGGAGGATTGCTTCTAAAACCAACATACCCACCTCTTACTTGAACTCTGCCTAAATCTAGTTCTCGTGGGTGAGGGCAAATACCTTCGTAACAGGTTTGAACTCCGTTAACTTGGCCCATTAAAGTCCACCACAAAACCCACATTATCCAAGGAAAGACTGCTATTGAGATAATCAATTTAGGGTCATAAATATCAAATTGTCCCTCAATTGTTTTAGCAAATTTATTAGAAAATATTTCCAGACAAGGTAGTAATAAAATCGCAATAACAGAAGCCCAAACACCCCATACAAGTAGCATATGACTTGAAATTAATAGCGTGAATAAATGAATATCATCTATTGATTTTTTGCTCGATAAAAACCTCCAAGCACAATACACATATGATGAAATTATGATTCCAAGTAAAACTCTATCAAAATCTGTCGATTCGATAATTTGAGCAAAATAAACAATCAATAAACATCCAAAAGACAACGAAATAATCGGGTAATTAATCTCATTAAAAATTAATTTAGACGCAATTATACATGATAGCAGTAATATCAATACCGAGCCAATAACTATCAAAACGCTGTTATTCCAACCCAATGTTAGCATGTAGGACATAATATGGAATCCAGTAATTCTATCATTCACAAATAATAGCGAGATAACGGTGAAAAATAGCATTAATGAGGTGGCAACTCTATCTGAACCTGAAGTCTGCTTGGATAAGTTTACCAGTACTGATTTAGCCGTGAAGATAACTAGAGGAATTAATAAAAACCAAACCCTGTTACCTGAAAAAGAAACACAGGCAAGAGCCATTAACCAGAAGAAACCGTTAGAAAATTGGTACTTTGATTGCACGTTACCATCAAGTAGTAACATATTGATTGGATAAATAATAACCCAAATTAACATACCAATAACTACCGAACGGCTAATATCACCAGTTAAGACAAATAAAAGCATGAATAAGTATGGCATTATTATTGGACTTGTCATTAAACTTATTATCGATTTATTATTCTTATTCGCCTTACTAGTTCTCAAAGAAAGCGCTGTAGTGGCTAGATAAACTGCACATGCAGCGCCTATAGCTCGGGGAATCATGGCCGAAAAATCTAGGCGGTACTGACTATACGCTAAAACTGCAATAAAGGCGACAAACGAAATTATTTCAATCGCAGATTGTTTAGGTGTTTTGAATTGATCCTTGAACGCGATTAGGGCTAGTGCAATCAAGGCAAACCATACAAATAATGTCCAATATATGCTAGATTTATTTTCAAAATTTGTGTCTTGTTCGATTGTATTCCAAGCAATTGCAGGACGATCGGCAATAACATCTTGTTCTCCATTAAGGTACAATTGTCTCTGAGTGGCTGCCTCCCAATTCCACTCCTCAATCAAAGTTTTATCAGATTCATTATAATCCAAAATGTCTATTGGAATTCTACCGTGTAATTGTAACGGAAAAGGTTGCTCTGTCAACAGTGTTGTTAAAGCCGCAAGATCTCTTTGGACAATGTTTTGAGACGCACTGGTAATTATGTCTGGCCCAGTAACAAATGCTGTGACATCTCTAGTTTGTTCTTCTGCCGAACCATGAGTTCCAGTAGCAGTCATGCCATGGTCTGCAGTGATGATGACATTCCAATTAGGATCAATATTATTCATGATTTCATTGACTTTGAGATCAATATCAAATAATTTATCTTTATACTCCTCAGATTCTATACCCCATGTATGACCAACCTTATCTGGCCCTGAAAAGTGTAAAGAAACAATATTGTGGGAACTGGAATCGATAATATCACTCATTAGTTCAAATGATTCCTGATCACCTTCATAATAATCAGAATGGCCTTTGAAAGTATCAGTAAATTTAATCTCATCAACATCTGCATACATATTACCCATGACATAACTACCAATCATAGCAACATTATTTGTTGAATCACTAGCAGCCATAAGCCAGGGATCTTGACCTCCAGGATGACCCAGGTTGAAGTTGTTTAATCCGTCTATTGGGTCATTAGGAACTCCAGTCATTAGTTCTTTTATGCAAGTTGCAGATAATGTAAGAGGCCCGGTTCTAACATTAAGGATAGAGTATCGGTTTTTTTCTGAGTTTAACAATGGCATCATTTCAGCATCAAGCATTGAATCAGTACCAACGCCATCTAAAATAATCAATAAAAAGCCATTGCCATCAACATTTATATCAGCAGGTTTGAGGATTACTCCTTCGGGTTGATCACTTGTTGAGTAAACATCTGGAGCAATCAGCGAAGCGGGTATTGAAATTAGTAGTATAATCACTAATATGTGCCATTTTCTTAAAAGAAGTGTCAATTTTTTAAAATACATTAATTCACACCAATTAACCTGAGTAGACACCGCTGATTTTATTACCTAATATTGATTTATACATTATTATTTGGTATGTGTTCAATAGCAATTATGGAACAACAAAATTTTTCCAACGCTTCATGTATTCAATAAAAACTGGACTTAAGTCTACATTTTCTAAATGTTCGACACTAAATGGTGGCCTTTCTGGCTGATAATTGGAATCTGTCAATAGTATCGGCCAATCTGGGTGGCCGATTCCTACTCGGGCAACTCCCACGATATCCGCACCTTCATTCATTAGCCACTGCGCATCTTTAGAGTCCCATACTGCTCCAGTTGAGATTAGAGAGATTGTTTTTGGAATTATTTGTCGGAAACGTTTAGTTAAGGATGCATCATTACCATCATCAACTGATTGGAACACATCCCAGCAAGAAATGTGTAACATATCTATCTCCATTTTGCTGATAATCTTGGCTAATTCAAGACTATCCTCTAGGTAAATTCCGGCTTTTTCGATGATGGGAGAAATTCGAACTGCGATGAGAAAATCTTCGCCCACTGCGCTACGAACAGAACGAATAATCTCGGTCAAAAACCTACTTCTTCCAACAATATCACCGATAAACAGGACTTTCATAAACATCTTCTTTTTTAAGTTAATTTTAATTTACTTTTGATAGTATTTCTTTTTCCGTTACTATGAAATCTAACCTCTGGTCATGGCTTTCATATGGTATAGTTT
>CAXHFO010000152.1:0-4410 GCA_964015895.1 uncultured Candidatus Poseidoniales archaeon | reverse complement strand
TCCCACTCCCTGCACCATTTTTTGTCCTCAATTCACGAATGTCAATATTACCGGAATCCGTTAGGCTTTGTATGGAGCTTTCTTATTCCTATGAAAAGAGACAGATGTTTAAAACTTTAATCAGCCACCTAAAACAGTGAAAGTCGCTATAGTTTGGTTCCGTAACTCATTGCGTATCCATGACAATCCAGTATTGTCTTGGGCCTATGACTCTAATAATGCCGATGTTATTCTTCCGATATACATCTTTGAGGAAGAAATTTATCATAAAAGCACTCAAAATATGGGGGAGCATAGACTACGATTTCAGTTCGATTGTGTTGAGGATCTGCATCAAAACTTGAAAAATGAATTAGAGTTAGACTTACATGTTTTTTCAGGTAATTGTTTAGATGTCTTAGAGTCAATCAAGGAACAATTACAACCATTCGAGGTAATTTTACTAACCGAGTATTCTACCAATCCTTTGGATAGAACACAATCAGAATTAATTGAAAAAGAATTAATCAACACTAATCAAACCTGGTCTGCCAAATCAATACCTTCAACTCAAACAATCTTTGATGTTGAAGCAATTGTAAAGTCCTCAGGATATAAACCACCTAAATCAATGAAAGATATGGTCCGATTGTTCAGCACTGAATTCGGAGATTTCGATAATATTGTGTTCAAAATAAATGCTCTAACTCCAGCATCAAATAGCCACGAAAAAGGTCTATTGGTTAATTCGGAATATCAAATTTCACTAGATGAAATCCGACCCTTGCTAAGCACATCTGGCTATTTCCGTGGTGGGGAAAGTGAAGCAATCACAAGATTAGAAAAGAAGGTGATATCTCAACACGATTATGTTAATAGTTTCAATAAACCTAAGTCAATTTCAACAAATTTAGCAGGTAATCCAATGGAACCTACAACCACTGGATTGTCGCCCTACATTAGCACTGGCTGCCTGTCGATACGACGATTGTGGAATGAATGCTCAAAAATACAACAATCAAGTCAACATACTGTGCCTCCAGTTTCAATTCACGGGCAAATTTTGTTCCGAGAAATGTTTTACCTCCTCGCAAGCTCGGTGGAAAATTGGGATAAAGATTCAGGCAATTCTCAGTGTAAAGAAATCGCCTGGGGAGAATTAAATCAGGTCCTTCTAGATGCTTGGGAGTCGGGTCAAACAGGGTTTCCTTATATCGATGCCATGATGCGTCAATTGAACGCTACAGGTTGGATGCACCACCTTGGAAGACACGCCGTTTCATGCTTTCTTACTCGTGGGCAATTATGGCAAAATTGGACACATGGTCGGGACATATTTGAGCGAAAATTAGTTGATAGTGATTGGGCGGTGAATAACGGGAATTGGCTTTGGTTAGCAGGAGTTGCACCATTTTCAATGCCCTATTATAGAATATACAATCCATGTCCAGATTCCAAGTCTAGTTTAAACGTTGAAACTAAGGATGCTGAATTTATCAGACACTGGGTCCCAGAACTTGCTGAATTCCCCGCAAAATACATCTTTGAGCCACATTTGGCCCCTTTGCCCATTCAAGAGTCAGCAGGATGTCTAATTGGCAGAGATTATCCAAGTCCAATAATTGATAGAAAAGAATCACGGAAAGAAAATTTGCAGTCATTCAAACTCAGTCTTGAAAGTTTACGATAATTCTGTTGAAAATTTGACGGCTGAGGTCTAATAACCTCTATCGAGCAGGGCCGTAGGGGAGAGTCATGCGAGTTTGCTACGGTTTGGTTGGTATGACACGAGGTCATGCTGCCAGAGCCCTCGCTATTGGTCAGGAACTTATCGACCGTGGACATGAGGTATTATTCTGCACGGAAGGCGACGCAGAAGAGTTGCTCAGTGCACGATTCGGCGAGAAACGCGTGTTCAAAATTACCACGCCAAAGTACTATCTCAAGCACGGAAGATTGTCGATTTGGCGAACGGTTTTGGGCAACAGAAAGTTTCTCTTCGGGCGCCGAAAACTAGCCAAACCTCTAATCGCACACCTCAAGCAATGGCAACCGGATATTACAATCTCTGATTACGAACCCCTGATGTGGCAAGCCTCGAAGGAACTTGAGATTCCGCATATCACCGTGAACAGCCAGGAATTCTTTCGCTCAAGCCCAATGCCGAAAGGACTCAGCCTGGTTTACAGGATTATCGTCTATGTCAACGGCATGATTGTACGCAGGTTCTCGCCCACAGCCGATCTTCGAATCGTCGGGAAAATATTGGTCCAAAAGCGGGCGAAGAGCAAGGCGCAGTTTGTTGGTGCAATACTAAGAAGGGAATTTGATGACCTCACATGGCAGCCTCAGGGCGAACATTTTGTGGTCTATTCATGCCCGATGCTTGAACAATCGCTTGCTGGCATCAACCAATTAGCGCAGCGTGAACAAAAGCGCGGCAAGGTGTTTGGTGTCCCGCCTTCAATGGTCGGAGATTATGATTGGCTCGACCATCAACCAACCTCCGAATCAGGATTCATCACTACGGTCTGCCATGCTGACTTCGCTGTGGCAACACCTGGTAACCAGTTCATGGCTGAGACGCTCCGGCTTGGTATTCCTGTACTGATGACGCCAACTCCGAAGCAGTTTGAACAAGAAATCAACGCTAAAATTCAAATGCAGGCTAGACCGCTTCAATACGCTATGTTTCATCCTGATGCAAATATCCCAGAATCATCACAAGTCTATCACGATACAACTGATGCATGTGGACGAAGCAAAGCGATTGACTTGATTGAGGCACTGCTTAAAAAATAACTATTCCTGCAAACAGATTACAGAGATCTCCTGTTTCAAGCAAGATTGATAATTGATAGTTAACTCTAATTAATTACTGAACAAAATATTTGCAGTTGAATTAAACAGTATATCTTCAGGGATTTGGAAACCTGCGGCAACAAATGCTTGGATGATTTTTCCTTCTTGAGCATGATATTCCTCGGATGAACGAAACTGCTCCAAAGCCATCTCGTTAGACCACATTGTGTACGCAATGATGCGTTCGTCATCTTCGGCAAATGATGAGCCAATGCAACCGCTTTGCTTCGCAATTGAAAGAAAGGCCACCATTGATTCATTCATAGCTGTAGTGATTTCCTTGTTACTTTTGTTGGTAACCCACATTCTAATCACCGGTGACTCTTCCATGTCCCGACTACGGAGTAGACGGTTTAATTTACTTTCAATTCGGTATCTTGTTAAGACTTAGATTTGAGTAAAAAAGTAGGCGTAAGTAACCCTTCCTGCAACAAATTCCAAAACACATGACTGAAACCGCGTTAAGTTTGATAAAATGCTCAAATAAGCATCATTCTAACCACTATAAAACTTGAATTATTTGAAACATCAACCCAAAACCGTTTAACCGTCCTATTACCAGCGGGCATTGTGAACACCATGAAACGCGATGAAAACAACGCCGGCGCCCGGCTTATTTCCTCAACTATTGTGCTTCTATTGCTTGCCTCGCTCACTCCACTATTTGGTAGTCCAACTAGTGATGTTGGTCTTACACTGGATGATAAATCTAATTTCTTTTCTAGTTCATCAAACGAATCTTATGATCTATACCTCGATTCACCAACCTCCGAGTCTGGTGGGGATGGGTCAATTTCAACTGCGGAGCCAGAAGGTTCTTCCGAGGAATTGAGTGTGCTTTCGACTGTAGAATTCTACACGAATGAGATGATCAGCGATTTGCGAGTATATGGTGAAGGAGCAAATAATTACATTGAACTAAGCATGTATGTTAAGTTTGAAGGTAATGATGGTGCTACTGCTGATATAACTTTCAAATTAGTCTCCGGCAGTAACACAATTGAGCAAGAAGTTGTCGAACTAGACGACCCTTGTAGCGGTGGTGGCGGATTTGGCGGAATTGGCGGAGGGTCTTGCACCTATGCGGTAAATGTAGTCAATTTCGAGATTGCTGAAGGCGGATTTACTGTTGAAAATGGTAAGAAACTCGGTGTGGAAATTGATGCTACTATAGACGGATGTCAAGGTGGCGGCATTGGTGGAGATAGCGGTAACTGTGATGTTATGGTTCAATTTGGTGATATAGATTCAACCAACAGTTTTTCCAAACTAGAAGTCAAGGCTAATGCGCTTTCACAATCTGCAGTAAAGGTCCACATGCCAGGTTCTGGATGGACAGATAGTGAAGTTCTCGAATGGTACCCCAATCATCGACAAGAGTTTAGAGAAATGCAATTTACCCTTCAAGTGAAAGACGCATTTGGTAGAGATGATATCGAAAGTGTCAACCTAGTTATGAGTACTAATGAAGGAGCAACAGTGGTTTTCAATGAAGAATTTGAAGATGACGATTTGATTTTAGACAATAATGGTCTAGTAGGTAATTTCACTTACACGTTCAATCAAGGC
>CAXHFO010000151.1:0-4435 GCA_964015895.1 uncultured Candidatus Poseidoniales archaeon | reverse complement strand
GCAAACTGTTCGGGAAGTCCTACACTTTTGGCAAATGCAGTTACTGATGATTGCTGGTCGCCAGAAATAATTTCAACACCTATCCCTCTATCAAGGAGTTTTTGTATCAATTCTTTACTGCTACCTCTTGTGTCATCATGAATGAAGGTGAATACCGCAATGGCTTCAGATTCCTTAGCAAGAAGACTTGCTCCATAGCCATTTTGTTTAGCCTGTGATATTGCTGAAGAGATTTCAGATGAGAGTGAAATACCGTGTTTTTCGGCTAAATCTGCTCTTATTAGCAATACTTCTTTACCGCTAGAAAAACCTTTGACTCCCGCTTCAATATCGGTAATTCCAGCAACCACGGAAGCCTTGATTGAGTTTGATTCAAGATATTCCAATATTGTGAGCGCATAAGGATGAGACGACCGCTGTTCTAAGCCTCCAGCAAGGGCAATTGCGGCTTTCTTTTGTCGTCCTTTAGCAATGATAATATCGCCTAATGTTGGCTTGCCTGAAGTCAATGTTCCGGTTTTATCTAGCATCACATGGTTTACTTTACCCAAACGCTCCAGCGTTTCCCCACCGCGAACAATGGCACCCATACGAGAGGCTTTTGACAACGCTGCAGCGTGTGGCATTGCTGCAGCAAGCAATAACGCACAAGGACAAGCAACAACCCACAATAACAGAATAATTTTCCAATTATCTCTTGGGAACATGAGATACCATACTACCAAAGCACCTACTAAAACCAGTGGCACCCAAATAGCAGTGAATTGCTCAAGTTGGTTTTGAATGGCTGGCTTTTGCTCTTTGAAACTATGAACAGTGTCGATTAAGCCTGAAAGTCTACTAGACTCCCCAACTGCACTAACTTCTACCAATACTGGGCCACGTGCAAGAATTAATCCTGCATGCAATTCATCGCCAACCGTCACCTCAATCGGCACAGATTCCCCGGTAAGAGGCGATTTATCAAGTGCACCAAAACCATCGATTACTTTGCCGTCAGCAGGAATTAATTCCCCACTACGGATTTCAATTACATCGCCAATATTAACTAATTCCAAAGAAATTGTTTCATGCTTTTCAGTAACATTACCATGTTGGCCAGACTGGGAGTTATTTGATAATAATGTTGAATCAGGGTTCGGCTCGAATGAAATTTTTTGAATTTCTGTTAACTTTTCAAACTTGATTGACGGATTTAACACTCTACGCGCAGTTTTGGGGATTCTATCGAGGCCTACTTTCATTAAATCCCTAGCATTCTCCAAAGCACTGCTTTCAAGGTGAGCGGCTACAGCAACTAGAATCACCACCATCAAGGCTTCTTCCCACATACCAAGTATCGAAGCGCCAATCACTGCAATACTAGTGAGTACCTGAAAACCCATTTGCCTAGAGAGTAGGCTGGCCAATGCTTCATGGAACATTTGTAGTCCACCGATTAACACACCATAAGCTGCAATTATGCCCATTAGTATTGGCGACCACTCGAAAAGTTCACCGAGTAAAATTATCGCTAAAATTGGTACGGCAACAGCACCCCCAAATAAGCGCCACTGGTCTGGACGAAGTCGTGTCGACAGGGCTTCTGCTAATTTGGGCTGAACACCGGTAACTTGCTTTATGCATCGATCTCTTAGCGATAACAACTCTTTATTCGGTGTAGGAATTAGTTGTAATAATACTTCATTGTCTCTACTTATGTCTACATCAAGCACAGTTGGTTGACGCATCATTAATCGCTTGACATCTTTTACGCCAATATTATTTCTGTGTGCTATAGTTTTAGCATTAGTACCACTAAGCAAATAAAAAGGCGAATTTGGCGGATGACCCAATGATTTGAGCACTGAAGAAACCTGTGACATCAAGCCTTTATCTAAATCAATAGTGAGTTTTACCTGACCGGTTGTTGCAGAGATTTCTGGATTTGAAACTTGGTCTAAATGACTCAATGCTCGCATTGCTTTAGATGCACAGTCAGGACAATCCATACCAGTAAGTGACCATTCTACCTGGTATATGCCACCAGCCTGCTCAACCACTGTCGTGTCAAGTATCTCAGCGTCTAAGATCTCTGTTTGAGTGGGTTGATTTACTTGAGCTTTAGATGATTTTTTACTTGGCTTTTTTTTCTTGGAATTAACATCCTCATCTTCTAGAGAAAGAAATGAGACATCATCTTCTTTCTCCGCCATGGAACAACGTGGGGTTGGACATTGATGAATTATGTCATCAATATCAACCACAATCAAGGCGAATATTGATGAAAGAAACTTTCCACGCCACGTATATGCAGTGGCTTCCCGACAACTGGAAGCCAAAGGTTGTCGCAGTTGATATAGACGGCACCTTGACCAATGAGAATAAACTCATTGAACCATCGGTAATTGATGCCCTGCAACTATTAGAGAAAAATGGTATTCCAGTTATTTTAGCAACCGGCAATGTTAGAGCAATTACCTACGGATTGTGGCGTTTTCTAAATTTAAGCGGGCCAATCTGTTGTGAAAATGGTGGTGTGTTATGGCATCCTGATTGGGGTGAAACAAACTATCGCGCTGATGGTAGTGAAGCCAAAGCTGCTGCTCAATGGTTGGCTACTCAAATAGAAGGGTTGAGTTGGCAAGGTATTGAAACCAATCAGTGGCGTGAAAGTGAATGGTGCTTATTGCCAAATGAAGATTTAGCATTGATTGAGCAACTTATTGCAGAGAGTCAATGGTCACATCTATCGGTGGTGAAAACTGGCTTTGCCATACATTTGATGGAGCCACAATTATCCAAAGGATCTGGCCTAAAAATTATCCTCCAAAAAATGGGCCTTAGTAGTTCTGATTTACTATGTGTTGGTGATGCTCCAAACGACCTATCTATGTTCGAGTTTGCCCACTGGTCAGTTGCGGTTGGCGGGGCTTTTGCCTATGTCACTAAGGCTGCTGATGTTGCCTCCCCTTACCCCCATGGCCAGACCATAAAACCATTAGTTGAGGCGATACTAAGCAATGAGAATTGAGACGATTTCAACATAACAACAACGGAGCGATTATATGTCTACTAATACTGAAGAAAGCGATTACACTAAAATCACCATTGGAGTGATTATTGCTGTTTCAATCGCGATTGTTATTGTTGGATTAATAATTGATTTATTCGGTTCTGTTGATAAATCAGCATCCAGTTTCCAATCAAGTTCCTACTTGGTATTTGTCTGGCGAATATTGTGCTTATCAGTTGGTCTTTATGCCATATTTTTCATGTTCAAAGTTGGCCCAGGTAATATGATGGTGGTAAGATTAGAAGACAACCAAGATGTGTTACTTCACCCGGTTGGAATCGAAAAATTTGTCACCTTTAGTTCTTGGACATTATTGGTTAATGTGCTATATTTTGCCGTAGCCAGTTTGTTACAACTGTTGAATAATGGTGAAGCTAGTGACATAGGTCTATTGGGTAAATTGCAAGTAATCTTTTTTGTTGCTGGAATCTCAATGGCTTTTCTTACCGCCACCGTTGTTCGCCATATTATTCTGCCAAACGAGGTAAGAAATACCCGAGAGCATAGCCACATGTTCTTGTTCCATGAACAAATAATGCACAACTTTGCCGCAATCTTTCTGGCGGTTGAGATGATCTTAGTAAGCCCAAACCTAGCATCTGAATTTGCCTTATTCGGCTTATTCTTTGGAATAGTTTACCTCAGTTTCGCCTATGTAAATGCCTATTATGGTAGTGGTTTTTTTGTCTACAGCTTCCTTCACCCAAAGCCCAAAATTGCCCCCATATTTGCCGTCGGCTTGGCCAGTGGTATTGCTGTGTTTTACCTTGGGTTATGGTTGGTTTCAGAAGTGCGACAGACAAATATTTGGTTAAGCGGAATTACCATGATTGTGTGGACTGTATTAATTGTCCAGTTCAAGCCAGTTATGACTGAAATTGATGAAGATTAAAGTTGATTAGTACGGTCTTGCAGGTTCAATCATGCAGCCCGGTGTAGGTCCTGAGAAACCAAATCAAACTCAATTTTCCGGCCAGCCGCAGTATATCAATCAACAAATTCAGCAAACTCAAGGCGCTTTTCCTCAACAACAGATAATTATTATCAATGCCAAATATCAACCAAGTTTTAATTTCAGATATCTTTCTTACGCCGTATTTGCTCTAGGTATTACTGCATATTTTATATTATCAAACATGCGAACTGATAGTGATATCGATCAGTATTTACGATTCTTGAGTGAGGCAACTTGTTGTCTATCGATAATTTTGACATTCGTTTTTGATGCCGTATTTTACAAAGGCAAAGCAGACTGGCAGTCAACCACTGGACAATCTAACACAGTGTCAATAACTGGTATGGTTTTTGATATCCTCTTTGCTGGTTTAGTGATTATCTTTGGATTCATGTGGTTCATTGGTAATTAGAGCCAAGCATGGC
>CAXHFO010000150.1:0-4541 GCA_964015895.1 uncultured Candidatus Poseidoniales archaeon | reverse complement strand
CACTGTAACAGTGTATTGCAAGTTTGTTAAGTCTGCGTCACCCGCATTTTGCAAATATGCTTTAAAATTCACAGGCTCTCCTGCAAGCATAGGGTTGGTGGCTTCACCACCAGCATAATTCGTTTCTCTTGGTGAAGTGATGTACATCAATGCCGGATCTGCTCCAGCGCGTGCACTTGTCTCTTCATTATTGCTTTCTTCTTGTAACTCATAAACATCCACTGCTGACAAAAAACTGGTCAACATCAATATCACGAGAATCATTGGGGTCATTTTCTTCATAGGTATACCTCCGACGGTTCGGTAGCCTCACCCACGCAAAAGGTCGTATTTATACTATAGGAAGGATTATCCATGGTCACAGTGATGCGTTTCAATACAAAATTAGCAGTTAGTAGACCGTTTAACTAGGTGAGTGGAGTAAAAATTTTGTAGACGAACCCGTTACCTTATGGAACCCTAAAAACCGAGGTGTTTTCATCCAAAATTAGTGTTTTCAAGCGGTTTTTTGCAAAATTTAACATTCTAAACTTCTCGTAAAGCTGCAGAAGGTGGAACCATTGTTGCACGGCGTATTGGTATTGCTGTTGCTAGCATAACTAGTAACCAACCACCCATTATTACCGTTACAATAGTAGACCATGGCAAGGTGAATTGAGCGCCCTGCTCTTCCCAAAATGCGTCATAAAGCGCTCTATGGAAGCCGACTGCAACCATAACGCCGTTGATAATACCAAGTAAAGCGACCCAAGAAACCTCGATTAAGAACGATAGCATAACCATGTTTTTACGGTAACCTAGCGCTCTTAGAATGCCAATTGTTTTGCGTCGCTCAGATACCGAACGTACCGTCACCACACCAATTCCACCAATACCTACTACCAGTCCAAGCGCTAGATATGCCTCAAAAATACCAAGAATTGCGATAACTAGAGACTGTATTAGCATGACGTCATCTGAGATAATAGATACACTCACACCTTCACCGCTTAAGTTGTCTTCCAAATCCTCTGATAATTCTGCTGCTGCAATTCGAACATTTTCTGGTTTACCAGTGGCTGAAAATGTCTCGACTCCAGAATCATCGAAGTCACTTGAAGGAGTTGCAGAATCACTCAAACTTACGTACATCCTTGTGACTCTGCCATCGAACTGATCCTCGACAATTTCACCACTCATCCAGACCCCTGGTGAGAACAAATATGAGGACTGTTCAAGATAGCCAGCAACGGTGACAATTCGCTTGTTTCCCGGATTAGATAAATCAATTAGAGAAATCGAATCTCCAATTGAAAAACTTAGCATAGAAATACCCGTTCCATCGGTACTTAATTCAAGCCCAAAAGAGGCGTCTAGTAACACCAAATCCGACCGACTTTCCACTACTTGCCAAACCTCAGTTTCACTACTGCCTAGTTGCCTGTCCCACTCGTAAAGTGGCAGGCCCCCATGTTCGGCAAATTCTTCATCAAATCCTCGCAATACATACGGCATGCGTTCTTGCTGAGAATCTTCTAAAAATACCTCTGAGCGATGGACTAAACCAACAGCATCAATATCATTAGCAAGACCAGAAGATAAATTCCACTCCATTGGGTCATTTGATAATTCAATTGGCCTTGAGCGGGACGAAGTTAACATCAATTCAAATTCCCCTTCAGTCTCTTCAACAAAGGAACTGGAATAATTGTCAAATTGTTCAGTATAGCCACTAAGCACTACCACCGAAAATACCGTGATCGAAAACATCGCCATAACTACTGCAGTACGCACTGGGCTGGCCAGTGGATGAGCCAATGCTACTGGGACAGTTGGCCCCATACGTTTGGTTAACAATCTTGACCGGCCAATACGAGAAACCAACATCGGAGCTGCACTAGTTAGCAGCATTACCCCAGCAAAGACTTCAACCAAACCAAGAAGAATAAAGGAAAATTCATCTGGAGTCATATCACTTCTAATCGGATCAATACCGGCTATTCCAATTGTCCAAAGCAGCAGCAGCCCACCAAGCCAAGCAAAGGTATTACGGCTTGCATGCCTGGCAAGTCGAGCCCATATCCCGCCTTTAGCACGCAACATAATTGGTAATTCCCAAGTGAAAATAGGCGTCAGTGTAAAGATAACAAATACTCCACCCATAGTCCATAATAAGTATGAAAATGCTGAATCAAAACCAAGTAAAATTAGCACCAATAGGCTTAGTACCGCCCCTGCTAAGGTACAAATTTGAACGATTAACAACGGCCAAGGCAGTCCTGCTTGAACCCTTACTAGACCGCCTCGCAGTGCTGAAACGATGTTCATTTTTGCCGTCCATAATGCCGAAGCCCACAAAGTAATCATTGCCAACATGAAACCCCAAGCCCAGCCGGCGAATAATGACGAAAAGGTCCAAGAAAAGGTGAATAGGTCTGAGCCGGCGGAGGCAAAAATACTGCTAAATCCAGCACTAATCCCCATCGCTAGCAGTAAACCGAGCAATGCGCCAACCACTCCAGCCATCGCCGCAATCACTACCCCTTCTAAGACCGCTAGTGCTCTGACATCTGAGCGAGTAACACCAATGGCTCGAAGCACGCCAAGTTCGCTGCGTCTAGCTTCGGCTAACATCAACACGATGGTAAGCACTAGTAAGACGCCTGCAGCAATGGTAAATGTGCCAAAGACCAGGAACATGCCAGATATTACTCCTGAAGATTGGGCAGCAGCCTTAGCCGCCTCTACTTTAACCGCGGTAAACCGCAAATCGATATCTTCACTATCTGATATCTCATCAAACCACTGAGTAATATTATCCAAAGCGGACAAAATACGCGCTTGATCACTTGAATTTAACTCACCACCGCCGACAATTAAAATGGACCGTTCATCAACTCCAGCAGCAGATAATTGTTCACCATAATCAAGCGAAATAAATCCTAACACTACATCATCTAATTCCGCTAGAGATTCTAGGCCCTCTAGTTCACTATACTCACCATCATGAGTCAATCTGAGTGCACTATCATTACCAAAGGCGTATGGTATCAAGCCCTTAACCCAAATATTGCTCAGGCCTGGCGTCATTTCCAAGGTTGACAAACGGTTTGACACCGCCACATTATCTTCCGCAACAGTGATTGGCGATTGTCCCCCACCAAAAGCCAGGAATAACTGCGGCAATTTCCCAAAGCCGCCGGCTGATGAAAGAATTGGCAATCTAATAGTTACTACATCAGACTCATTATACTGCAAGATACCTTGCTCAAAGCTACACCAATTTCCAAGAGTCGTTGAGGACAGCCCAGCAATACCATCACAAGCAGAGTGATTACCAACAAATTGTGTTGCCGATTGTGGCCAATAGTCGCCAGTTTGCCACTGGTTAAATGAGGCATTAACCTCGAGACTTTGACTGACATAACGCTGCACAGATAGCAGTCCTTCAACTTCCAAATACAACAAATCGTCAACAAAAAGATCTAATGAAAGCACGGTAGATGGTAAATCAATGCTTAGGTTTTGAGCCGTAGAGTCCGATAAATCAAGTTGGTAATCATGCAGTACCAAACCATTGTCATTACTTTCTAGAGCCCACCAACCACTATTACCAGCAGCAATTGCTTCCATTTCCCCTGTAGAGTCAATATCAGCCCAAACCTCATCATCAAACTCCAGTTCACTGGCAATAACAATACCACTACTGTGGGCTACTGCACCATAATCTCCACTTTGTGACAAAGCATAGCCATTGATCCTTTCATCATCACTAGTCTGCCATAACCAAGCTTCACCCTGACCTGCAACTTGATGACCAAAGCCAGAATCAGCAAAATGCCACAATGACCGATTACCTTCCGCTAGGCTGGATACTTGCCTAGATGCTAAAGTTAGCAGTTGTTGATTTTGGTATTCCATTTCGATAATTGGTACTTGCAATACTTCTAACAGTGTTGAACCTGGAGACAATGCTGACAAGTTCTCACGTAACGCAAGGACGTCTTGGCCATCTATCCTGCCTAATCCTTGGTCGGTTGAGATCGATAAGGAGTTAGCACTCTCTTGATAATCCAAGGAAAATCCCACATCTTCTGCGGTCAAACTATTATTGAGTAAGACCCCTAAATCTTCAATCACTGATTCAATTTCACCTTCCCCATCATAGCTTGAATCAACTCCGTAGTAAACGGTGTTTACCTGGCCATCGAGTAATTGCAGGTCTTGCGCAGTTAGTAAATCTGTAAACAGGGCGGGTGATTTGGTACCGGCTAGATTAGCCATCCCAGCATTATCAACTACCTCATAGATTACAAAATTCTGCTCAATACGCTTGCGTGAATTATCCTCGGTGATATACCAGCCAATTTCAATTTCATCACCTGAGACTACCGACAATTCTTCAGCGAGCACCTCATTCACCACCACATTTGGCATTACTGAAATACGATTTAATTCCTCTAGTTCGATAAAACGAAGACCATCATCCCCGCCGATCTTAGGCCATACTTGTTGGTCTGTCTCTTATACACATCTGACGCTGCCGACGAAGGTTCGAGTGT
>CAXHFO010000149.1:0-4548 GCA_964015895.1 uncultured Candidatus Poseidoniales archaeon | reverse complement strand
GGTTTTGTTTGAGGGAGACAATATTGGAGAATGCTCAGACGGTGCAGATAATGACGGTGATGGTCTGTTTGATTGTGACGACCCAAACTGTGCAGGTTCACCGATTTGTCAAATCTCAGAAGAGAATAATACTAATCTAGACGAAACTAACAATACTGTTGATGAAACTAACAACACTGTAGATGAAACTAACAATACTGTTGATGAAACTAACAATACTGTTGATGAAACTAACAATACTGTAGATAATAATAAGATAGATTTCAAACCTGAAACCAGAGATGAACTGAAGACTGCAGTAGATGAGTGGATCGCTAATTCAACTGACGCAAATTCAACTTATGGCCATATCAACACTTGGGATACCTCATTGATTACAGATATGTCAAAATTATTTTTAAATAACCGGACATTTAATGGAAATATCTCAAGCTGGGATGTTTCAAGTGTAACTGACATGAGCTCCATGTTTAATGGTGCCGAGAGTTTTAATCAGAATATTTCAGATTGGGATGTTTCAAGTGTAACTGTTATGCATGGTATGTTTTCTTATGCATTTAGTTTCAATGAAGACATTTCAGATTGGGATGTTTCAAGTGTAACTAATATGGAGGCTATGTTTAATTTTGCTTATTATTTCAATAGAGATATTTCAGGTTGGAATGTTTCAAATGTCACCAATATGTATTATATGTTTAATCAGGCGTATTATTTTAATCAAGATATTGGAGATTGGGAGGTATCAAGTGTAACTGACATGAGTTATATGTTTTGTCGTGCTGAGAGTTTCAATCAAGATATTTCAAATTGGGATGTTTCAAATGTAACGACTATGCGGGAGATGTTTCATGCTGCTTATAATTTCAATCAGGATATTTCAGACTGGAATGTTTCAAGTGTAACGACTATGCGGGAGATGTTTTGGCATGCTCATTATTTCAATAGAGATATTTCAAGTTGGGATGTTTCAAATGTGAATAATATGGATGGGATGTTTTACTATGCTACCAATTTTAATCAAGATATTGGAGATTGGGATGTTTCAAGTGTAACTGATATGAGGAATATGTTTGAGGATGCAGATGACTTGTCTGAGGATAATAAATGTGTAATTCATAGCTCATTTGATTCTAATGAGAATTGGCCATATGATTGGTATGAATTTTGCACATCACAATATTTCCAACCTGAAAACAGGGATGAACTCAAGACTGCAGTAGATGAGTGGATTGCCGATCAAGATGATGCAAATTCAACTTATGGAAATATCAGCACTTGGGATACATCATTGATTACAGATATGTCTGAATTATTCTACTACAACGAGACATTTAACGATGATATTTCACAATGGGATGTTTCTAGTGTAACGACCACGGAAAAAATGTTCAAATTTGCACAAAGCTTCAATCAAGATCTCTCAGGGTGGGATGTTTCAAATGTGGTTTACATGAATGAGATGTTTTACTACGCTACCAATTTTAATCAAGATATTGGCTACTGGGATGTTTCAAGTGTAACTGATATGGAAGGGATGTTCTTTGCTGCTACCGATTTTAATCAAGACTTAGTAAGCTGGGATGTTTCTAAAGTGACTGATACCAACGGAATGTTTTTTTCAGCAACAAGTTTTAACGGTGATATTTCACATTGGGATACCTCTAATGTAACTAAGTTAAATTCAATGTTTCGTGGTGCTTCCAGTTTCAACCAAGATATTTCAGGATGGGATGTTTCGGGTGTGAATGATTGGTACGGTATGAATTCAATGTTTTATGGTGCTGACAGCTTTAACCAAGATATTTCAAGTTGGGATGTTTCAAATGTGAATAACATGTATGGAATGTTCTACAATGCTAAGAGTTTCAATCAAGATTTATCAAATTGGGATGTTTCTGGATCCACAAATTTGAATGCCATGTTTGAGGGTGCAGATGATTTATCTGATGAGAATAAATGTGTAATTCATAACTCATTCAGTTCGAGTGACTATTGGAATTATGATTGGGCTGAATACTGTAGTGATGACTGAAATCTACTGATTCATCCAAATGATATGATATTAGATTCACAAAAGTGAATAAATGGTTTACTTATGATCACGAGGGGTTATGCTAAACACCCTTGTACACCATAAATCAGTATCCATGGGTTTGCAGTCCGTCCTATTCAACACTAATCATTGAAACGATGGTGTTCGCATGGTCCCTCCTCTAAATCGGCGCATCATTGAAGACTGAAGCAGTGGCGCGTAGACTGAATGAACAGGAAGAAGTTCGCTGGACCCGCAATTCTTGCTGGCATCGCCATTCTCATTTGGCAGGCAATAAGTCTTCTTGGCAAAGTTATGTATGATGATGGAGATACGCTTGATCCTGGTGTTGCTCAGACTTTTTTATGCATGGGTTTAATTTCGGTTTTGAGTTGTTTAGGTTCGGTTGTTTGGTTTGCATTTGCCTTGGGAACGAAGACGCAAAAGAAGGTTATCTTAGCGGAAGACGCTAGTAATGTCCAACAGTCCCCAGTTCCTCTTGCCAGTGATTCGCAGAGTACGGTCGTGGCTTCAAAGATTGGTGGGGGTCCTGCCTCATATGTACGAGAGAAAATCATCATCGCAAAATCTGAAGGTGATACAGCGCAAATGGTTGGTTTCCTCGCTATTGCTGGTAGTGTTGTGATGTTTGTACTCATGATCATGTTGGGATCCCTCTGGATTCTTTCTGGGCTCGGTCCCGGTTTGGGGGGCTCAGGTGGGACTTGTGACGAAAATTGTGAATTTTGGGGTTCTGCTGCAGAATTCAGCATGTGGGCTTCACTCTTACTTTTCCCATGTGGCGTGATCACATTGGCGAGGCCCTGGTCATGGTTCAGTTCTGGCCAAGATATTCGTGATCCTGTTGTGAAAGTAAGGCTTGGTATTGTAGCAGGAATAGCATTAATTGCAGTAATCTCCTTTGGTTGGCCCGCTTTGCTTGTTATAGGAATAGCTTTGACTATCTTTGCAGCAGCAGGATGGGTAGATAAATAGGGCCTATCCGAATACCCTTTGCTTGGATATAGCTAAATCAAAAGGCTTGCAGTAGGTCTTTTCAATAACTATCCTGAAGCCCATCCAGCACCAGTAAAAAATATGAACATCAAAACCCCAACGACAATTCCCAAGAAAACCCCTTTTGCGTACCCAACACCATGGTTTCCAGAGTCACCTCGTTCATTCAAAGCCAAACCAAGGAAGAAACCGGTGGAAATTAAAGCAATTAGCCTTGGAAAATGATAGTACGGTGGAGGGGGGGCACAATCCCAACCCCCAAAACAAAAATACCCGTTTATCGATTCGTTAAAATAAGATATAAGGGATAGTGGTAAATAAATTGTCAAAAGAAGCATGAAACCTGCCCAAAATTCTTTACTTTCATTTGATAATGCCAAAGCAGCGCCAACATTTTCAATTGGGGTGCTTGATACACTTGCCTCATCATCAGACTCCTCGCCGGCGATGTACTTCTTTTTCCAGGCCTTCATAGCAGGCGTCTGTGGTTGAAATCTGTCCGCTTTTGACTTGCCACCTGCTGCATTGTCATCCTGATTCATGGTTAAGGATGATACATTAGAGAAATATAAATTATATGCCGGCAAATACCGAGTAGAATTGTAAAATTTTAAACATTAAAGTAGCAGATGTAATACGACTATCATGCAAAACCATGTTACTAGGTGGGAAGACCTGCCCCCAGGTGACTGGTTGCCTAATGATGAATATGGCGTCCACTGGTACCTAGCAGACGATGGCAGTCATTGGTATTCAGCAGATGACGGTTATCATCTATGGCAAGAAGAAAATACCCAAGCTGTTGATAACTCCAAAACTGAAAACGTGAAATTCGATTATGATTACGATGATTTTTACGACGATGAAGAAGATGACGGCGACTATATTTCAGGCTCTTTTAGAAGGAAGAAATCACCATTGCCAGCAATTCTTATGTTACTGATAATTGGCGGTCTTGGTGCTTCAGGGTATTTTATTTACGATTATCTTACCAAAGAAGCCACAGAACCCGAATTTTTTGGGGAAATACATTGGGACTACTCAGTTACTAGTTTTGATGGAGAAGAAGAGATTAATGGAATACTATTCGAGCAAGGCAAAGTCACTAGGTTTTACCAAAAATTTAGCGATATGTGTGAAACTGATTCACAGATTGATGAATCTGGAGACTTCTGTATTCGCGATGCCCCTGTAGTAAATATAAGGGCTAGAGGTGATTATTATCAAGCGTGTGGTACAGACCCAGTAATCTGCGTTCATATTTACAATCACGAAAAAGGCATGACATTTTATGACCCCGATTGGCAAAACTGTGCCGATCAAGTCAGCGGCATTGAAAAACCGCGATTAGTAGCAGATGGAAATGACTGGCTTGAGCCTACTGATGAATGGATGGATGAATTTAACCAAATCAAACTTGAAATAAAATACGACCGGCCATATGTCTGCGATGAGTCTTTTGATGTGTGAACAAATCCTTCACTCAAGTGATACTCTGT
>CAXHFO010000148.1:0-4549 GCA_964015895.1 uncultured Candidatus Poseidoniales archaeon | reverse complement strand
GTGGAAGCAGTGACTAAAACATCCACAATGCTCAATTAATGAATTATGTTGGCAAGGCCTAGAGGATGTACCATGTTCAATCTAGTTGATAAGAAAAGTCACTCAAGAAGAATCGCTTTCACTCTTTTGCTAGTTGTTGGTTGTCTATCGATAATTGGTCATACAAACGCTGCTGGGGGCGGTGAAGATATCCATCTTGAATTAACCATTAAAGATGGCTTAGAAAACACTGCCATCGGTGTAGGACTGGCGATTTTAATCGTAGTGTACATACTGATTATTTTTGAAACAGTGCATAGAACTCTGGCTGCAGCGGTTGGAGGATTAGCCGCAGTAATCGCATTAAATTATTTCACTAATGAACCATCCCTGAGTTTGAAGGCAGTCACCACAATGATCGATTGGGAGACTATCGGATTACTGCTCGGTATGATGGTGATGGTGGGGGTAATATCGCACACAGGGGTATTCGAATGGTTTGCCGTTGAGGCTTACAAGAAAAGCGAAGGTTCCATTTGGTCTTTAGTGGTAATCTTGTGTGTCGTAACAGCAGTGCTTTCAGCATTTTTAGATAATGTGACCACTATCCTTCTACTGACTCCGGTCACTATTCAGCTGGCTAAAGTATTGGATTTACAACCAGTGCCATTGCTAATTGCCGAAGTACTATTTTCTAATATTGGTGGTGCTGCAACCATGATTGGCGATCCGCCAAATATTATGATTGGCTCAGGACTCTCTTCAAGCGCCATTGAAAATGCTAAAACAATTGATGGAGGCAGTTATCCCCAAAAGATGATTGACGGAGGAGTTTCTTTCAATGATTTTATTATCGAAATGGCCCCTGGTATCTTAATGACAGTTGTACCTGCTTTTATGTTACTCAAATGGATGTATAGGGATGAATTTTCTGGTAAGCGTATTAGGGATGTTGCAGAACTAGAATCAAAATATGGTATTAAGGATTACAAAATGTTAACCACTAGTGGAATAATACTCGGCTTGGTAATCCTCGGATTTTTCCTTCACCCAGTAACCCATATGCCAGTTTCTTGGATTGCCCTTGGTGGTGCTGTATTTATGCTGCTAGCAACCAATAGGCATGAATTAGATGAACCTCTTGAAGAGGTTGAATGGACAACATTACTGTTCTTCGCTGGATTATTCGTTTTAGTACATTCACTCCAATATATGGGTGTAATCAACTGGATTGGAGAATATGTCGAACAAGCAATTGTTTGGTTCCCTCAAGGTAATGATGGAATCATTCGTCTTACAGCCGCAATGCTAATTCTATTGTGGGTTTCTGCCATTGCCTCAGCATTCATCGATAACATCCCGTACACAGCAACAATGATTCCTATTGTTCTACAAATTTCCTATGGAGCAAATGTGGAATTAGGTCCGCTAATTTGGGCCTTGGCATTCGGTGCTTGTTTAGGCGGTAATGGAACTCTAATAGGTGCCTCAGCCAACGTAGTTATGGCAGGTATGTCTGAAGAAGCAGGCTATCCTGTATCCTTTAACGAATTCTTTAGAGCAGGTTTCCCAATGATGTTGCTAACTACAGCAATTATTTCTCTGTACATGGTTCTAGTTTACGCTGTAGGCGGCGGTGGAATGCAGTGGAAGTTAGTGCTAGTAGGAATCTCGCTAGTCGGTATTATCTACCAAGTCTATCGTGGTAAATCAAAGGGTAAAAATTTGGCAGATTCTCTAGTTGATCATGATTTTGAGGAACTAAAAGATTTAGCTGGCAAGAAAATCCAACAGGTCAAGTCTGCAGTCACCGGTGCATCTGAGGCAGAATAGACCTATTATTCATCTTCTAAGCGCTTACTTGAAAGCCCAAGCCGGTTTGGTAGGGGTGAGGCTAAGTTATGTTAGAGTGTACCATCTGTGGTTTACTTTCACTAAACGCAGTATCTTGTCCTGCTTGTGGCAGTCAAAACTTAGTTGATTTAACGGCTAAAGACGACTCTGAAGAAGCATTACCAACAGAGATACCTGGTCTGGATGATGCTGCAGATTCGTGGCATGAATTAGAGGGCTCGAAACCTGTTGAAAATATAGATAATGTACCTAGCGAACTAACAAATAATCCTAGTGATTTACCATTTGGTTTTCAGGGCCAGTCAAATATTTCAGTGTCTAGGTTGCCATTCGGGATTGGCAGTCACGCAGATGGCATCCCGTTTGACCAAGCGACAAATTCCGAAGATTCCATTGAGTCAAATGAGGGGCATCACTTCGAATTGGCAAACGATGAAATAGACATACCAAAAGACCTCCCAGTGCAAGCAGAAATTCCTGAGGTTGTAGTTACACGTCCTGATACGCTTAGAATCACTGCCATAGTAGAAGAGGAGGCTGATGATTTTGATCAACTTTCATCGACCACAACTTTGCCAAATTTTGTTGAAACTCCAGCAGAGGAATTGATCGAAATACCCGACGAATGGAAAATTTATGCTGCTGAGACTAACATGGAAGAAATATATGCTGAATCTTCTAAAATTGTCGAAGTAGTGCACGAACCTGAAGAGGATGTACTGGTTTATCAACATGACAATATTGCTGGTTATCCAGGAAATAATGCCGACACACAATTTACTGGCCAGTCCATGTCGCTGGAACTACATTCTGCTCGAGCAATGGATGTGAATCTATCTAACAACCCTGAGTGTCGGGAAGATTTAGAAGCAGGATATTTCGCTATTGCCAAAGGCTCATGGTCAGATGCGGCTATTAAATTCCAACGCATAGCTTCAAGGATGCCAGGTGATTCAGCAGTTTACAACAATTATGGTTTAGCACTATTACAGCGAGCGATCGAAATGGCAAAGGATTCAGACCAGTCAAATCAGATGCTAGCAACCTCACAATTTGAATCGTCCATATTGGCTCTTAGAGAGGCTGCTAAGAGTAATCCTGATGAGTCCTTAATATTGTTAAATCTAGCTCATGCGTTATTGGTCAGTGGTCGCTCAGAAAAAGCCTTGAAAATTATTGAAGTTCATAATGATAAAAACACTAACTCAGTTGAAGGTGCCAACTTACATGCTGCGGCATTAGTTAGTTTGGGGCAGAGTGTTAATGCGAAAGTAATACTCTCGAAACATCGCGGGGACTCAATTGTTGATGAGAATTTGGCGCGTTTACTTTGAATTTGGCGTGGACAAGGGTATTTTTTTGTAACTTCCTAAACAGCGTACTAAACTATTTTTTACTATCTAAATTGGTTCTAACAAACCGATTTATTCATATACAGGAGGTAGGTCGGTTGCTTGCTTAGCACCTTGGCATGCCTATGTCGGGGGAAGGGCTGAGGGGGACCATCCTAGAGGAGTTGGTCTTCTGAGGAAGCCGAATTGGCATGAATTAGATACCGAAGGGTTACTCGCATGGTGTGGAATACATACATGTGATGCTACAACCCAACTGGGGGATCGCTCGGCTCGAGTGCCGAAGAAGGTCGTGACAAGCTGCGATAAGCTGCGGGGAGGTGCATGAATACCATGGATCCGCAGATTGCCGAATGGGACTTCCCAAATAATCGCTTTGCGATGGGGAACCCTCCGAATTGAAGCATCTTAGTAGGAGGAGGAAATGAAATCAATAGAGATTCCGTAAGTAGTGGCGAATGAACACGGAATAGGACAAGCCGAATCCCGAAACGAAAGTGAGGGAGATGTGGTTGACAGTCTTTTGTCTAAGTCATGGAAGGTGAAGTTGCCTGGAACGGCACATCCATAGAGGGTGAAAGTCCCGTAACCGTACATGATATGACCACGTGACTGTCACAGAGTAGCATGCGTTGGAAATCGCGTGTGAATATGGGAGGCAGATACTTCCAATCCTAAATACAACTCGAGACCGATAGTTTACAAGTAACGTGAGTGAAAGCTGAAAAGTATCCTTAGCGGGATGTGAAAAGAACGTGAAACCAGTTGGGTACAGGCTGATTGGGCGTGAAAGCGATGATATGAGCAGCGTCCAGTCGTGCGTTTAGAAAAATGCCCCAGGGAGTTTTGATCAATGGCGAGGTTAAGGGGTAGACCCCCGAAGCCGAAGGGAAACCGACAAGTCCGCAGCAGTTTACTGTGAGGGACGAAGTGTGCTCGCTTGGAGTCATTGGTGGAAGACCTGAAGCCCCTCGATCTATGCCTGGCCAGATTGAAGCCCGTTGAAAGATGGGTGGAGGATCGCACCGTTGCTGATCTGCAAATCGCTCGGACGAGCTGGGTATAGGGGTGAAAGTCCAATCGAGAGGGGCAATAGCAGGTTCCGCGTGAAACTACTCGTAGGTAGACGTTAGTGGAGATAGATTACGCTGTAGAGCACTGATTGTGCGTTTAGGGGGAGCGATTCCTCGGCGTGCTGCCAAACTCCGAAGGTGTAATCGTTGTAGATACTAGCAGTGAGTGATGGTGGGTAAGCTACCATTACGTAAGGTGAACAAACCAGCCTGAAGTTAAGGTCCCTAAATATCAGTTAAGTGTCACAGACAAACCGTGTCCGTGGTCGAAAACAACCAGAAGGTGGGCTT
>CAXHFO010000147.1:0-4573 GCA_964015895.1 uncultured Candidatus Poseidoniales archaeon | reverse complement strand
GAAGATTACCGATGCAGTCAATGTCCATAAGCCAGACATCAATCCTGAATTGTAACTAGCAGTAAGGTTCGTGGTTACTGCAGGAGTTAACAATGAACCTGGACTAATAATTTGTTCACCCGAATAGAAGGTCATTGTATTGGCTGGGTTGGCTACTTCAGCAAAAGCAAGTTCAAGGTTTGCAGTAATGTCTCTGACGCCTTCATTGATTACAGTAGCGTTGATTTGTTGCATTCCGTTTTCAACCATCGCATTACTTTGTCCGGGAGCCGGTTGCGGGATAGTACTTTCAAAAACGGTTCCAACCAGATAAACTGGACTCTTGACATCGAAATTTATTCGACGTTCATCATTACCAGAATTTGGATCGTTTAGCGAGAAGACCTCAGCGAATAACGATTGGCCATCTCCAGGCGTGGCAGTCCATTGGAATAGAACGGGATTAGCGATTGTACCTGGATTAATTGGACCGATTTCAAGCGAAGTCACCAATGTTTTACCCGCAACAGAGGAGCCTTGGTGGAATAAGGACACCACTACTGTGCCTGCAGCAGACCCAGTGTTGGCCACGACGATTCTAGCCGAATGAGTTGCATTCTCAACGAATATCTCTGCGCCCGATTGTACCGAGCCAGCTCCATCTAAGTGAAATGTATTAATGCTGAAATCAGGTGAACTTCGAGCTCCAGTAGAATCATTGGCAGAAGTTAACGGCGCAACCATAGGAGCAACTAGCAACAGCAACATTACTGCTGCGATGGTTGATTTACTGCGATTAAGCAGAAACTTCACCTCCGGGTGGGGCTTCAAAACTATCGATGTTGACCTTCTTGCCTTGCCTTTTCCATTGCGCAAGTAATTGCTCTAGCAAACGGTTATGGTCTTGCTCACTGATACCTAAGCGGCGACGTTCCTCCCAAAGTAGCAATTGTTCGGTTCTAGTCAACAATGCGTCTCTAAGGTATAGTTCGAGAGTCCTACGGTAGGCATCACGATCTGAAATGGCATAGACGATTGTGTCATCGTCAACGAATTGATCTGCTCGATGTTGAATGATATTACCAAGAGTTAAGGCCTCATCATAAGAGATGTTCCTTTTGTCTAGTTCTGTTTGGATACCTGAGGCGGCTTCTTGCAACTCATATTTGCCTGGTGCTCGCTGAATTTTCTTCAGAAATTTACGGGCTCGACGAGACAGACGTAGCCCTACCATAAACACTCGTTAAACTAGGCAGTTATTCAAAGAATCGGTCAACCATAGCACCTCTACCCGAGGTGATTAAGTTATTATGCATAATGTATAGAAAGCCGACTGCTTGCTATTTCACCGCCATTAATGCGCCAAATATTGGTTTTTCTCCTAAAATCAGGCTAAATTGTGACATGATGCAATAATTCATCAACGATGTGCTCTAGGTCTTGGCTATGAGCGAAGGAATAAACCTAGAAGTCGGCCAGTCTGCACCAAGATTTTCTTGTCTAGATTCAGTAGGCAATAAGCACGAATTAGAACAGTATATGGCTGACGGGAAAAGTGTCATCCTGTATTTCTATCCAAAAGATTCTACTCCGGGATGTACTACACAAGCATGCGAATTTAGGGACTCGATGGCCAGTTTAAACCAAGGTGATTATGTCGTACTAGGGGTGTCAAAAGACTCCGGAAAATCACATGATAAGTTCATCGCTAAACAAGACCTAAATTTCCCTCTACTAATGGATGAAGATTTATCCCTACACCAATCATACGGAGTATGGCGAGAAAAGAGTATGTATGGCAAGAAATACATGGGTACATCACGTTCTACTTTTGTTATTGGAAGTGATGGAAACTTAACTTGGGTTGGCTATGGCGTTAGATCTAAAGGACATGTTGCAAAGGTAATGAGTGAATTGGGCATCGAGTAAGTGATACGATGTCAGATAACATACCGCAGAATGTACGTATCGACCTTGGCAAGCATAGTGTTGCTTGGTCACCTTGTACAATTGGAGTTAACCTGACTGTTGGCAGTAACTCCTCCATTGGTTCCCTCGCCCACATCGGTCGAAATGTGGTGATGGGTGATGAGTGCCGTATTCAAGGCGGCGCATACATTGCTGACGGATGTATCCTTGGCAATCAAGTATTTGTTGGACCTAATGCCACTTTACTCAACGATCGTTATCCTCCATCAGGAGATAAGGCACTGTGGCAACCAATCAATGTTCACGATGGCGCGGTAATTGGCGGGAATGCCACAGTGGTCCCCGGTTGCGATATCGGCAAAAACGCCGTTCTGGCAGCTGGAGCTGTATTGACCAAACACCTGCCTGAAGAAGAAGTGTGGGCTGGAAATCCTGCTAGATTTATGATGAAACGCAGCCAGTATGAGTCCAAGCGATGATATGGTTGAACGATTAGGCGGGAACAACATGGATAGAAAAGGCGTTGTTGCAGAGTTTCTTGTCAAGTGCATAGAATACGCTAATGACTCCATTGAAAGAAAGCGGTCAAGAGGAGAAGATGAATTGATTCCCGCCTGGGAAACCTACATCCAATTTACTCAACATGCCTTAGACGAAGTACATACTGGGAAATTAGATTCATGGTTTGAGGCAGATAGCCGTAAAGATTTGACCAAAGCCAAGCGCATCGACATAATGGACATGAGCCACCCTGAGCGGTCTGCATGGCTAGCGGGTATTGTCTCACCACGCCCACTAATTCTTGCCTCAACAATCGATGAGAACGGTATCAAAAATCTGGCACCGCTTACCTCTGTCATGGGCGTATCAAATACCCCACCACTGTTCATCGCCTCATTTAGTAAAAATAAACAAAAACAATATCGTGGCACATTACTGAACATGCGCAAAACTGGAACTGCAATTCTACACGTAATGCCAAGTACCCTGCAAGCAGTTGATTGGATTGACATGGCGGGCAGCCCCATCCCTCCAGAAGAAAGTGAATGGGATTTAGTCGACCTTACTCCTCATGACGAAAACGAATTACTAGTTCAGCAAGCCATTGCTGCCATAGAGGTAGAGTTAGTTGAAGAAAAAGAGCTACCTGGAGCAGTTGCAAGATTAGCGGTTATGCAAGTCAAGCACATTTGGACTTCAAGTGATAAAATCCCACAGCAAGGCCTTGATGTACTGACTCAACACGGCATGGATAACATAATGCCCGCACCTAATTTGTGGTCAAAAAAAGTTGACAAACACTACGGCCCTAAGTAGTCAAACTATTCCACATCAATTGAAGGCCATCATCAAGAGATACCCTTGATTGCCAATTTAACAATTCGACTGAGCGGCTGATTTCAGGAAGCCGCCGAATGGAGTCTCCAAAGTAACCCTCTCCATAGGTCACCTCACTAGCATTAGTAGAATATTTAACGACTTTATTGGCCAATTCTAGAATTGAGATTTCTTCTGTTGACCCAATATTAAACACCATATTAGGGCTTGATTTTACTTCCCCTGCTTTAATGAATCCATCAACTATATCGTCAATCCAAGTGAAACTTCTTGTTTGACTTCCATTACCATGAACTGTCAAATCAGCGCCTTCGAGGATGTTTTGAAAAAATATCCCAATTACTTGCCCATAACCGTCTCCGCAAAGACGAGGCCCATATGCATTGAACGGCCTAACGATTCTGACATCAAGCCCTTCTCTTGCTGCATGTTGACTAGCAACTTCGCCGAGATATTTACTGCCACCATAGGAATGACGCTGATGTTGCGCGGGATCGGAAAATATCATTGCATCTCCATCGGCTATTGGTTGAGATTCTGGCTCACCAAAGGCTTCGGGCGACGATGCAAAAACGTACCTAGCATCGCAAGCCATGGCTAATTCAAGAGTCCTTAACGTGCCATTGATGTTGACATCAATGACTGAATGTGCTGCTTCGTGGAACCATTTGGTACCATTTATTGCAGCTAAGTGGTAGATGACATCCAGACCACCCATCGCCTCAACACATGCATCTAGATCATCAACATCTCGAACATCACCAGCATAAAGGGAAAAGTTTTGTTCATCAATTATCTCATCAAGATTAGCCTCATCCCCTCTAAACATAGAATCTAGAGCCACGACCGTGTGACCCTGTTGAACCAATCTTTCACACAGAGAGGAGCCAATAAAACCAGCACCACCGGTGACTAAGATACGTTGAGCAGACATAATATCATTCAACTCTTTCTAGTACAGTTATGGTTACTTGATCGCCTACTTTGCGCAATTCTACCAAATCACCAGTATTTATCTCCATACAAGGGTCTGTTGCAAAACCGTGAGCGTAAGGCAAATCAAGCAAGGAGCAAGCCGGTATAGTTAGTGAACAAACATCTCGATTGACTATGGCTTTTGGACCTTTGCCGGTGTAAATCAAGCCCATCAACACATAGGGCGCAACTGTGGACCCAGAGCCCTTTGGATAAATCAGAATCGTATCTTCTATTGCTTGGCCGTCAAGCGGATGTCCAGTCTCTTCAATAACTCCGGAATCCCGATTTACATAGCCAAGATATGTTCTGTCTCTTATACACATCTCCGAGCCCACGAGACCGCTGATAA
>CAXHFO010000146.1:0-4597 GCA_964015895.1 uncultured Candidatus Poseidoniales archaeon | reverse complement strand
ATTATCAGCGGTCTCGTGGGCTCGGAGATGTGTATAAGAGACAGTGCATATTCTGGTAACTGGTATCTAGGTTCCTTCGGTTCTGGATTCAATGATTACGGCTGGAATAGTGCTTATGATTGGATGACGCAACAAGATGCTCAAATGCCATATTCGCAAAAACCAGCATTCGTATCATGGTGGGATTATGGTTTCCAAGCCCTTGATACCGGGGAACACCCATCAGTTTCTGACAACTTCCAGTCCGGAATTCCGGCTACAGGAAACATGTTGCTTGCTAGAAATCAAGCAGATCTAATTTCCATGTTTACATGGCAATTAGCAACAGGCGACTTGAGATATACCCAACTCAACACTGGCGACTATGAATTAACTACAAGGTTTGCTAACACAGTCGAAAGCCACATGGACATACCACAATATGAATTGTTTGAAACCATTCAAGAAGAACGTGACAACGATAAAATGCGTGATATAATTGATGATTATGCGTTTACTGTCATCCAAACCAACCAGGCATCTCAAATCCAAGAAAATAGCCACAATGTAATGGCTAGTGGTTTTCATCGAGTTGACGGAATTGCCGACACAAGCACTCTTTACTATAGATTATACCAAGATGGTGAAAGACTAGATTGTGACCCTGAAGTTTCTACCTCATGTGTAGATGGTGATTGGAGTGACTTTTCAGACGCGAATTTAACCTTCAACAACAATGTGAGATCTGGACAAGAAACCAACTACGAAACCACTCATTACATCTTTGGAGACTATTGGTATACTAACGATTTGAGGGATGAATTTGATTCAGTATCAACACACATTCACCGAGCAAACGCAAGATTGGCCCTAACAGTTCAATTGTTAAACGACATTATGACTGAATCACAAATAGTCAATCTATACGATGATTTGATTGGTATGGAAGGTCATTACTCAGTTCAAGATTATGAAGGCCTTCCAGGTGACATGATAAAAAGAGACCACGAGATTAGATACTTCGCCATTGACAATAGGCTTTATCCTAAGGCCGGACGTTATACCGCAGATGCAAATTATAACGGAGAACAGCCAATGGGAATCTTTGGTGCACCAACTATCTTGAGTGGCCAAGACATCTCAACCTTCATGGATGAAACCTATGAAACTTCTAGGGGAGACAGGAACTTCGAGATGACAAGAGAAGAAGTCGATGAAGCAATGATAAATGATTTCCTCGACCAGCAAGCAGGGCTAGAAATCGACCCATTATTGGTCCAAGATGTAAGAGTTGATCACAATCCAGCGTTCTTTGAAACTATGCTGGCAAGAACCTATGTTGGATTTGGAGCATCTTCGCTAGGAGTAGATACTGCATTCTCTAACCCGCAACCAGGTCAACGATTTAATCAAATAGGCACCCCAGGGTCAATATTACAAAATGCATGGCCAATGCCAGGGGCTATGACAAACCACTTTGTTATCTCCAACTGGTATAACGAAGACGCAAATTATTCAATAAACAGTGCCAACACCTATGTCAAGGTAATGAAATATTATTCTGGTGCTGAAATCAGCGGTCAAGTCTCGATGAGCGATAACGGAAACCCGCTTCCAGGCGTTAGGCTATTAATCGAGAGAGATGCCTTTTCGGGTGAAGGTGCTGAAGACTTAGACGACGATACTTACTGGATTCCAATTGGTTACACAGATGCTGATGAAAATGGCGAATGGTCTTTCACTGCACCAGCAGGAAAGATAAGAGTAAGTGCTTTTGTTGGTACTTTTGATGCTGAAGCAGCAAGGGCATCAATCAACGACGGTACTTATTTGCAAAACAGTGGTGATTTGTTGTGTAATAGCGATGAGGAATATAATTCTAATTTAGGGAGTTGTTTACCTTCCACAACCGGTAGAGACATTTACCCAATTACCGCTGTACTTGGTAATGTAGCAAATATGACTTGGTTGGGAGATTCAGTAATGAATGTTACAGGAGAGCAAGCTAATCGTACAGCAGATCTGTTAGAAACCATGGATATCGCAGTACAGAGTAGTGGTATATCTGGTCAGTTAACTTGGACTGGAGATGATTTGTTTAACAACGAACCTATAGTTGATGCAACACTGATTTTGAGAAATAATCATGACACTTCCGAAGATGTGATGATAGTTACCACCAATGGCTCTTTTGAGACCACGGAAACAAGAATAATTCAAGGTACTGGGGAAGCAACTTTTGTTGAAAACGGAACTTTTGAAAGCGAAGGTTTAGCATCGGTTATAGATTTCCATGGGACATTTACTCGAACAATCAACGATGGAAGAACCTATGTTGCAAACGGTACTTGGAATGGCTCAGGTGAGATTAAAGCATCATGGATTGATGTAGATACAAATTTGGTGTTAAACTGTACAGTAAATGCAACAGACTCTCTAGATATAACAATGCCAGAAAATGAAACTGTATGTCTAAAGGATTCAACTAGTAATTTGCCAATATACATGATTGACGGCGAGGTACTAGCAAATGGACGTTTCACATCAAATGGTGATACTATTCTAGTTCAACAGCACGACGGCTCTTATGTAGAGGGAATAGGCCTGTTTGAAGGTAAAGGGACATTCAACGGAACGGGAAGATTTGTAGGGAAAGGAATGTTTTCAGGTCCAATGGTAAATCCAGGATCATTCTACCAAACAGGTATTGTTCCGGGTGAATATGATGCGTTTGTGAACTTAACAAACGGTAAGGAAGTAAAACTACCTCAAACAGTCTCTGTAGGAATAGAACCAAGTTATGATATTTCTTTAACAATGCCAGGATCCCTTTTGATGGGTAATCTAACTAACTCAACAGGGTTTGCTTTAGACAACACATCATTTGAATTGATCGATATGGCAAATGATGGTGTATCGATATCGGTTTCGACAAATGAAACAGGTGGTTACAAGTATGGCCCTATATCATCGGGTGATTATCAATACAGAATTGATTTGGATGAAGATGGATTTTATGAATTGTCCGGAGAAATCACTGTAGGAGAAGATACCGCAATCTATGAACCAATGAATTTAGTTCCGCAAACTTATGATATCTCTATGCAATTGATCTCACCGACAAATGACTCTGGGGATAGTATAATTGATATTTCAAATGTTAACTTGACGGTAAGTGGAATGTTTGGATACTCAGAAACCTTTACTTCAGACTCATCAGGTATGGTTTACGCTGAACTTCCAGTAGGCGATTACAGCATTGCTCAAGAAGAAATCAACGACTATTTGTTGTTCAGTACTATTGAAGTCGTTGATTCAGATTTAGAATTGAATCTTGAATATACAATCGCTAGTGAAATCTCAGGAACTGTATTAGCATATGTCTCTGAATTTAACCCCGATTGGAGTCAAGCAGATATTGAGGCAAATACCACAAAAGCGTCAAGCCTTGAGATACTATTGTCCTCTGGAGACTACGAATTTACCACTTCCACAGACTCAGAGGGTAATTTCTCGATAACTGTACCAGGCGATTTAGAATATGTCTTGAAAGCAGCCACAACAGGTTCAACATATGGTGTTGGATTGTCGGTAATTCCAAATGGCCAACTCGAGTTTTCTACAGGGGATATATTCCTCAACCGTTTGTATGCAGTTTCAGGAACACTATTTGTCAATGATGCTAATAATACTTGGAACGGCCAGTTCTATGACGGTCTGACACCTATCGTGATTGCAACAGATGTGAATGGCATTGAATGGGAATCTGAGGTCAATGCCTTAGGTGGTTTTTCCTTTGATTTAGTAGGAGGCGAATATGATGTCACTGCAAAGAATGCAGAGTACAACATAACTCCAATAGATGATTGGAATGTAACTTCAATCATTACCAGCCAAAACATCAACCTGACTGCTAATCTTGAATTAGTTTCAGTAAATGTTTCAGTCTGCTTGAATGTAGAACAAGATAATGGATGTAGCGATGGTACGCCAAAATACGCTGATGTTACCTTCAGTCCGCTTACCACAAGTGCTGGAGAATATAGTTTGAAACAAGCTGATTTCAACAGTGAAGGTGAAGCAGTTTTGCAAATTATGCCTGGTAGGTACTCAGTATTTACCAACTTTACCGATGAAAGCGAGGAAAATGCTACCGACTTTAACACTTTCAGCACCACCTTTGAGGTGTTTATCAGCATGTTTGAATCTGATAATCAGGACATAGAAGTTGTACTTAGCGATGAGCGATTGTTTTCTGGAACGATAACTGCGGGTAGTGAAAACTTCACTAACTCCCAGTTCCTACTCTACAACGAATCAAATAATCAGTTCCTCTCTGCAAATACTAATGACAATGGCTCATTTGCCAAATATATTCCATCTGGTGATTGGATTGTGATAATTTCTCCACAAGATATCGATAATGTAACATATACTCTTAGGTCCCCAATTTCAATAACTGATGATTCTTCATCAAGGACAGATTTGCAACTTGCTCTATCTGAAGCCACGTTATTGAATTTTAGTTTGATTGAAGATGGAACCAATGACCCAGTATCAAATGCTAGAGTTGTTGCTGTTAGCCAAGATGGATTAGGAAATGTCACAATGTCACCTA
>CAXHFO010000145.1:0-4609 GCA_964015895.1 uncultured Candidatus Poseidoniales archaeon | reverse complement strand
CGGTCTCGTGGGCTCGGAGATGTGTATAAGAGACAGTTTCTGCTTGGCGTAACTCTTCTCTTTCTTTTTGCAGACGGGCCTCTTCATCAGCCCGCTCATTGGCCATTCGCGATTCCTCTTCTAGTTTGAGACGTTGTTCTTCTTGTTGTTCTTTCAGGCGGTTTTCTTCTGCTTCTCTTCGCAAACGTTCCTCTTCTTCCATTCGAAGACGGTCTTGTTGACGTCGATTACGCTCATTTTCTGCATCCTGCTCCAACTGCCTAGCACGCTGTGCAGCAATTAATTCAGCTTCTTGGACCGCAAGTCTTGATTGGATAATTTCACTGCGCCTTCGACGAGTCTCTACAATCGCCAATTTTCGATCTATTTCTTGTTTTGTTCTGCCAAAACTGGGTGCTCCTGTGCTTTGTCTAAGACCTTCTGCAGACATACCAGGACGCATGTTCAACTTAGCATCACTTCTTACCAAAATATACCATACACCAACCATGAAACCACCGCCCAATGCCGACATGGTAACAATGGTCACTGGTTCCATGATGTCAGCCATGTCGAACTAGTCTTTTGAAGCATCGGTCAATAAGTCGAAAAAAAATCTTGAATAAATTCGGATTTCATGCAATAATGCAAAGTATTGACAATTAGGAGCGCTAGGCAGGTTATATGGGGAGACAGGAGATTCTAGACGAAATCCTCCCAAATGGCAAGGGTGTATGGGTTCCGATTGACCACGGAGTAACTGATTTTCCCTGTGAAGGATTGGAAAATATTGAACAAACTATCCGTGACTTAATTGCCGGAGGGGTTGATGTTATCGTCGCACACAAGGGCGTAATAGATCGCTACAGCCATTTGTGCGATGGAGTCAACACCAGCATGATTGCGCACCTATCCGCATCCACTAGACATGGTGGCAAGAATACTTCAAACAAAGTACTGGTGGGAGGTGTTGATGAAGCATTGCTACGCGGTGCGGTAGGAGTTTCTTGCCAACTGAATATTGGCAGTAAAAATGAGCCCAAGATGTTAGAAAGAATGGGACACATAACCGGGGAAGCCTATCTGAAAAATGTCCCTGTTCTAGGTATGGTTTATGTTCGTGGAGATAATGTGAAAATAATGGAAGGGGACTCAACAAATGGTTATGCTCATGCCGCTAGAATCGCTTTTGAATTAGGCTGTGATGCAGCAAAGACTGTATGGCCTGGTGATAAGAAAAGTTTTGCCAAAATATGTCAAGCAGCCCCTATACCACTATTAGTGGCTGGTGGACCTTCATCGGGCAACAGCAGAGAAATTCTAACCATGGTTAAACAGTCTTTGGAATCTGGCGGTTCAGGAGTATGTATGGGTCGTCAAATTTTTGCCCATCCGCAAGTCACTTCGATAGCTAAGGCACTAGTAATGATTGTTCATCAAGGCGCCACAGTTGACCAAGCCATTGAAAAATGCTCACTCTGAGGGATATGTCTTGCAAGTTTGGTGCGATTCTAGGAACATTCCTAAACCACAGCATCCAGCAAATGTTTTTGATAAAATTTTAACGAACGATGCCAACCAATCGCTTTATCAAGATGGCGATTTGATTTTTGAAAACAAAATAAATATTGGTATCTTTGGCAAAATAACAGACATTGATTCTCAAAATCTGTTAAGAGAAAAAATTGGTCTGATCCAATGGCTAGTATTGGAGTTCACTGATTGGAAGATGATACCGATTGAAAACCTCATTTCTGAATGCGAAGGAACTGGTACTAAATTAGCCGTAAAAGTAAGTCAAATCGAAGATATTCAAGGTATTGCCTTTGCGTTAGAAAAAGGTGTTGATGCGATAATTATCAATCAAGAACCTTCAATGATAGAAGCCGCTGAAATTGCCAAAGCACAAAGATTAGCGTTGAAGGAAAATGAACCAGCAAAGCAGGAAGTATTTGCTGATAAATTAGAACTAGAACAATGTCTAATTTCAGAAATCAAAAATGGCGGAGTTGGTGAGCGATTCTGTATCGATCTTACAACTATGCTGGAGTTTGGAGAAGGATTGTTAATTGGGTCTTCTGCATCTTCGTTAGCGCTGGTTCATGGGGAAGTAATAGCTTCTGAATTCGTCCCCTCAAGGCCATTTAGAGTCAATGCTGGGGCTCCACACTCTTACATCATGATGGCTGATGGAAAAACTAAGTATATCGCCGAACTAAATTCGGGCGAAAAAATTCTAATCGTGACCTCAAAAGGCAGTAAGAGAATCGGTATTATTGGCAGACTGAAAATAGAAAAGCGGCCGTTTTTAGCCATCTATTGGGAAAATAACTATGATAGAGTCTCTTCAATATTCCTTCAACAGGCGGAGACCGTTCGTGTGGTTTGTCAAAACGGCGAGGTGAAATCAGTGACTGAATTATCCAAGGGGGATGGTATTCTTTGCCACCAATCCACTCATACAAGGCATATTGGCAATAAAGTCAATATCACTTCAAAGGAGATCTAACCATGGCAGTAATAGGCTCGGGTAATTCTCATGGTGCATGTAGCTTATTACACGCTGCCGGCACTGGTTACGGTGCTTCATTATCACTTGACCTTCCGGTAATTGTCAAAGCCTTAGATAGGCCAATTAAACGAGAATTGAATGACCCAGACAACTTGTTAGGAAATGTTGTTGAATCTTGGTTAGATAGTGGAATGCCTTTGCCAGAAGGATTGGAAAAAGAGGATATACACTGGGCGGTAGCATCTAAAATACCACCCAGAAGGGGATTAAAGTCAAGTGCAGCAATTTCAATTGCGGCAATTAAAGCGCTGTGTGAGGCAACTGAATCAGAACTTTCAGATGCTGAAATAGTCGCAATATCCTCGCAGTCTCAAATTAATGCAGGCGTCTCAATCACTGGTTCAATTGATGATTCGTGGGCATGTTTGACAAAGGGCTGGAAATTAATCGATGCTAATGCTGAAGCAATAGACAGTAGCGTAGTCATGGAAGGTCCTGGTCTAAATCCAGATGACTGGATTGTCCTAATAGCATGCCGAAATGAACGGCCGAAAAAACCTGAACTTGAAGATTTCATTCCATTTTATCAAGAATTTGAAAAAGCTCTTATTGCCCTTCAACAAGGCGAAATATTGAATTGTTTAACGATTAATGGTAGAGCGGTTTGTGGAGTACTCAATGACATCCAAGGGAGGAAATTCTCCAATGACGCTTTCTTAGCCGGAGCAAGGGCTGCTGGTATGTCTGGTTCTGGTCCAGCAATAGCCATAATAATTCCAAGTTTAGTGAGATCTTCAGCAGACAGAATAATTTCTAACTTCTCTAAATTCCTCAAGGATGATTTAATAATCGAAACTAAATTTTTATCGCAAGATAATGATGAAACTGACTCCTAGTAAAATTACGCACATTATTGAAGTGATGGCTATAGGGTTTGGTGATACAGATGCAAATGAGCCTCGGTGAAGTCCTCAGACTTACCCTGTTTGGAACCAGTCATGGTCCATTGGTTGGAGCATTTCTTGAAGGGGTTCCAGCAGGAATAAGTATCGATGTTCCCAAACTAGAGAATCTAATGAGCGAACGTAGGCCCGGCGGAAGATATGCTAGTAAAAGGCGAGAACCCGATAATGTTAAGTTTTTATCGGGCGTTGAAAATGGCATCACTACTGGCGGAAAAATTGAGATTTCAATAAAAAATAAAGATGTAAGAACTAAAGATTATTCTTTTTTACCAGACCATCCACGACCTGGGCACCAAGATATGGTGATGATGAAAAAGACTGATGGAGAAGCAGACCTTAGAGGTGGTGGAATGTCTAGTGCAAGACTAACTGCACCAATAGTCGCAGCCTCAGCAATAATCACACCACTAATTGAGCAACTTGGCATAAATATCAACGCTCATGTTTGTTCTGTTGGCACAATTGACTCAAAACCGTTAGGTGAATGTGAACCTAAATGGGAAACCGAGGAATGTAGAGATATTAGGTGTCAAGATAAAAAAGCCGCAATAGAAATGATAAAACTAGTTGAACAGCATCGGATGAATTTAGATTCAATTGGTAGTAAAGTAGAACTACAGATTTCTGGAATGCCAATGGGGATTGGAGAGCCTTGGTTTGATGGACTTGAACCATACCTAGCAAGAGCAATGATGTCTATACCTGCTGCTAGAGGAGTAGAGTTCGGTCGAGGTTTTGCAGTAGTACAGATGAAAGGTAGTGATCACAATGATTCTTGGGGTGGCGACAAAAACAATCCACAATTAATAGGGAACAAACCTGATGGAGCTCTAGCAGGACTGTCAACCGGCTCTAATTTGTATCTAAAGGTGGCATTCAAACCACCATCTAGCATTGCTAAAGAGCAACTTACCTTGAATGTTAAAACAAACAAAATGGAACCATTACAAGTCAAAGGCAGGCATGACCCAGTCTTAGCACCTAGAGCTGTCGCTGTTGTTGAGGCTATGGCTAAGTTAGTCATCTGTGATTTAGCAATACGAGGTGAGTTTATTGATAGATGATGTAATAGTTCACAAATTTGGTGGCTCATGCCTGAGAGATTCTTCAGATCTAAACCTTATTTCTTCAATAATTGAAGCACAAAGAGGTA
>CAXHFO010000144.1:0-4648 GCA_964015895.1 uncultured Candidatus Poseidoniales archaeon | reverse complement strand
GCTTCTGTTGGTTGTTTAATGATAAATTTATCAAAGTATTCAGGAGTATTGAGTTTGTCAACCAATTTAATGTATCGATCACGAGGAAATCTAGCATCAGGATGAATACCATTCGTGTATATTGGATGGTACCAAATTGATAATTGGTGATTTGTCATGACGCATACTCATTCTGCAGATATTTGAGAACTTGCTTGATTCCTTGTAATGAGGTAACCTCAAAATTCTAACTTTGGTTTTTCTATAAGCTACAGCGATTAAAATCATTACGGACAAGATACGAACGGTTCAATAGGTGGCTACTGTTGGAATAATTTGAGGCATCTTAATGACATCAAAACCTTATCAACTATTTTATTGGCCAATACCTGGACGTGCTGAAGCTGCTCGAGTAGCACTCTCTTTAGCCAACTTAGATTGGGAAGACGTACTTCTTGATAGCGAACTTTATGCATCGATGAAGAAAACTGGAGAGTTACCTTGGGGAATGGTCCCTTTACTAAAGACTCCAGAAGGCGGACTTGCAGAATCAATCGCTATCCTTCGCTATGTCGGACATATGGGTAATTTGACACCTGAAAGTGCTTTCATGGCGGCAAAGGTAGATGAATTCATCGACGGGATTAGCCCACATTTTTCGATTTTGGAAGGAACGTTTGGCATTGATGATATCAACCAGAGAACCAAAGCCCGTGAAGCATTATTTCTCCCTGATGCTAAGGGAACAAAGGGTTTGAAATTACTTGAGAAGAAAATCCAGGAATCTCCTACATCGTGGATTGCTGGAACAAAGGAGATGAGCATAGCGGATCTAATGGTATTCACCTATACATTTGGTCTCTTTTCCGGTAATTTTGATGGAGTCTATGCATCTGTATTGTCGGATTATCAAGTATTGTTAGAATATCATGATGTGATGGCTAATGAACCGAGAATTAAAGCCCACTACGCAGAACTTTCGGAAGGTTCTCTTTGCTGGACATACCAGCCTAGTGTATTTGCTAATTAAGCAATAATTTACTATGGTATTTGCTGATAGTATCGGTGAGTTTAATTCATCATCCGAAGTCCGCAGATTATGATTGAGGTAGACTGCTATCAGTGCAAGTCTAACAAGAATGAACTTTATGACACTGAAAATGGTCATAATCTAGTCAAATGTCTAGAGTGCGGTCTGCTTTTTCTCAATCCCCGCCCTGGTCTTGAAGAGATCAATGAAGCTTCTAAATCTGGTCTCCACAAAGGTGACAATAAATCAAAAAAGTTTGGTGAGTTTGATGAGAAACTCAAAGCAGCATATCTCTCAAGACTAAATGATTTTAATTATGCTGCTTTGTTTAGTGAAAAGAAACAATATTCTTGGCTTGATATCGGTAGTGGACATGGAGAATTGGTTGAAACATTGGCTAATATTGGTGGCGAATACATTGATGTTATGGGGATTGAACCAAATGTCAATAAACTCAAAGCAGCAATTGAGAGGGGAATTAACCTCAAATTCTTAGACTTAGAAACTCATCAAGAAAAATATGATATTATTTCCGCTATCGGTATCTACAGCCATTTGCCAAACCCACCAGAAGATATCGCCAAGTGGTGTGCAATGCTCAATGAAGGAGGAGAACTTCTGATACAAGCTGTGGATTCAGCAAATCTTTCATTGGAGAATCAGCACAAACCATATTCACTGCCCGACCACTTTAGTTTCACGTCAAAGAAATTATTACTACAATTATTAGAAGAATTGGGCATGGAGGTAATTCAAGTGGAAAGTTATCGTTTGGCCCAATATCCTGTCTTCAGTTATTTGGAATTACTCAAGCAAGTTGGCAGACTCTTACTACCAGGTCGTTCAGCGAATTTCAAATTCTCCCCAAAATATCCAGATGCCGATTTGTGGATAAGGGCTAAGAAAAGAGTTCCTTAACAAGGTGCTATTCTATAGAAAATAACTATTGTTTCACAGACTTTTCAAAACTCGCAAAGTCGTACTTTCACCAGCAGATAGCCCTGATATTCTCCGCATATCTGCGAATTGATCCCATTTTTCCAAAAGGTTTCCTTCCATCCAAGCTCCTAGGAACCACGGATGAATGTATGATGAACGACAAACTGTTCGAGTATTGCCGAGGTTTGCAGCAACCGTATCAATTACCGCCAACATCGCTTTGTTAAGTCCCGTCTCAGTTGTGGGGACAATCCAATCTCCCTCACTCCACAGTTTTTGCATTGATTCTACATGTGGCAGGCCTTTTTGCCATTTTTTCATGGCTTGAGCATCTTGCGTTTTAGAAAGGAACGCCAGACGCTCTGCGCAACGTGAAGTAGCCGCCCAAGTTCTGAAGTTCTTGGCAGTAAAGCCTTCACCACTATTGGCACGTATGTATTGATTGATGTGTTCTGCTTTCAAATCGACCTCATTGCCTGATTCTGAGATGTACATGAATAAGTCTGCATTGTTTGCTCCTAAACGGTTGGTTCGCAGTATAAGATCAACAAGAGAATCGTCTTCTATGGTAATCTCCCAGTCTTTATCAGATTTACCAGTAAAGGAAAATATCGCATCATGTCGACCCTCGGCATCATCCCCTTTGATATGTTTTAGGTGCATCGATTTGAGTGTAGTTAGGCCATATGACTCGTTGGCTTTAGCATATTCATCACTGCCAACTCGAATATTGTAGAGGTCAATCAGGCGAACAACTAATGCGGAAACTGTGTGAATTGACATTGTTTTTTGCTCAAGGTCTTGGTCAATTTGTTTGCGCAGTCGTGGTAGTTGTGAAGCAAAATAAACCACATCATCATACTTCATTTCAGTAGTTATTTCAGTCCAATCTGAATGGTAACGGTATTGTAATCTACCTTTTACATCACGTCCAGTGGCTTGAATATGGCCTCTAGCATTTGGACAAATCCATACCTCAGTCCATGCGGGGGGTAAAGCAAGTGAATTCCAGCGTTTAATGGGGTCTTCATCGATTATTGGATTGCCATCAGGTGCAATGTACTGCCAAAAGTATTCATCCTGTTGAGTAGCAATATTTTGACGTGATACGCCGGCCAAAGAAGGGTCGCTACGAACTAAAGTTGCTCGCATCAAAGCTTCATCAGAATCAATTGGCACAAAACCAACGGTTAGCACACAGGCGATGAACTTAGTGGCATAAGGTCAGACTAAGAAGGGCAAGAATTGGTATTAAATCTCATCACTTGCCGGTTTTTTTCTTTCCAGGTAAATCATTATCGCCCATACGGTAAGTAAAATTCCCAAATTGGTAAACCAAATTGACGGTTCAGACCACCTAGTGCCATCATATCGCCAATCAGATATGGGGTGAAACACAGGGGTTGGGAAAAACTGTGCAGTATGACTTGGTATATCTGTTACAATGTTTAACAACCAAGGCAGCCAAATCAAAAATGCCTGTTTCTTAGCACTCATGGTGGCTAAGTAAAATCCTTTGATGAATCTAGGCGTACCATATTTCTCTAGATACCACCATGTTACCAAAAAGCAAACAATTACCGTTACTGAACTGTGACTCCATTGATAAATTTCCCAAGAAAGTGGGTGAAAATCTCCGGTAACAGTAGTATCGTCAACTGTTGGATTTCGATGACCAGTAAAAACTGAAATGATCATAACAGGTAAGAAAGCCATCAAGTCAGGAATCACTCCCATTGCTCCAGAAAATCGTCCTTTGATTTTCCCATGGGTAACCGCCATTCCCCAAAACCAATGTGATATAACATCCATACTACTAAGTCGATGGCAAATCATTGATAAAATGATTGTAAATAATGCACGTTAACTAGAGCATGAAAGCATTGAACATCCAACTCGATGTCTGGCCCAGTCAGGGCGCTTCTTGAACCATTTTTCTTCAAATTCGAGTTGTTCACTGTAAGGATTTTTCAGCAGCTGATATAATTCTTCACAAATCGAATAATCACCTTCCTCAGCACCATCAATGGCCAGTTGAGCCATCCAATTTCTTAGTACATATTTCGGATTGGCGTTGTTCATTTTATCTCGGTTTGGTTCCCCATCAACTCTATCCCACCATTTATTTAACCAAATATTCCACTTTTCGCGTGGAATATTTTCTGGATTGTAGAATGCATCTGATAAATGAGTAATCTCTGGGCTTGTTATTGAAGATAATAATCTAAAGAAAATAGTCATATCAGTTTCAACTTCTTGAAGAATTGCGTTCAATTCGATAATTAGTGATTCATCACTTTCCGAGAATTCTTCGATGCCTAATTTCTTCGACCACATTGAATTTTGACTTTCGACATATTTTGCGTCATAGTTTTCTAGCACCTTGTACAATAATTCAACATCATCCATCAATGGTGCAATTGATTCTGCTAGTCTGGCAATGTTCCATGCACCTATTTGTGGCTGCTGTCCATATCGATATCTGCCTCTTGAAGCGTCAGTTGTATTAGGTGTCCAGTTTGTATCATAATCTTCTAACCATCCATATGGTCCATAATCGATAGTTAATCCATGGATTGACATATTGTCGGTATTCATTACGCCATGAACAAAGCCAACTCGCATCCAATGAGATATCATAATAGCAGTTTGTTGTGCAACATGAGTCAACCAATTGATTCGAGCATTGTCATCAGCGAC
>CAXHFO010000143.1:0-4697 GCA_964015895.1 uncultured Candidatus Poseidoniales archaeon | reverse complement strand
TTTCCAGCATTGTTCAAACGCACAAATCCCCAACTTTCCGCGCGCAATTGAATATGTACAACGCAAAAAAACTAGCAAAAATAATACATATGCATAGTTTAAGCCACTATTGTTGATAATAATACACAAAATAAAGCCGATTAAATGTGCGTATGGTTAATATACCGTCCATTATACGAGCAGTACGATACCTATGGTGGATAAAGCAAAGTTAGAATATATATGGCTAGATGGATATGAACCAACTCAGAACATGCGCAGTAAAACGATGGTGCGCAGCAATTTTACTGGAACTCTCGAAGAATGTCCAATTTGGATGTTTGACGGATCCTCTACACTACAAGCAGATGGTGGAGATTCAGATTGCTTGCTAAAGCCCGTGGCTATTTTCCCAGATCCGCAGAGAGTCAATGGCTACCTCGTTATGTGTGAAGTCACGAATCCTGACGGAACAGCACACCCATCTAACGGCCGAGCAACAATCGATGACGATGATAATGACTTTTGGTTCGGTTATGAGCAAGAATATTTCATCATGGACGTTGAAACGCAACTTCCTTTGGGCTTCCCAGTAGGCGGCTATCCAGGCCCGCAAGGTTTGTATTATTGCTCAGTAGGTGGTAGAAACACCCACGGTCGTGCACTAGTCGAAGAGCATGCTGATTTGTGCTTAGAAGCTGGTATTAACTTTGAAGGTATTAACCAAGAAGTAGCCTGTGGGCAGTGGGAATTCCAAATTTTTGCTAAAGGTGCAAAACGCGCTGGCGATGAATTATGGGTAGCTCGTTACTTACTAGACCGTTTAACTGAAAGTTATGGCTACTATATCGAATACCATCCAAAACCTATCAAGGGCGACTGGAATGGATCTGGAATGCATGCAAATTTCTCTAACGGAGCCATGCGTGATGTAGGTGGCAAGGAATTATTTGACACTATTTGTGAGGCCTTTGGTAAAAATATCAAGAAGCATATGGACGTCTACGGTGCTTACAATGATGAGCGTTTAACAGGATTACATGAAACCCAATCCATCGACCAATTCTCATATGGGGTATCAGACAGAGGGGCTTCAATTAGAGTGCCAGCATCTGTACCAACTGATGGTTGGGTCGGCCGACTTGAAGACCGCCGTCCAGCATCTAATGGCGACCCATACAAGATTGGTGCGGTAATCATCTCCACTACTAAGTCAGCAATGTGAATGGCATGATTCACGACGATAACTCGTCGTAAATACCTGCCTTGCAGGTTTTATAGACCATCTCTCTGCGACATCTATGGGCGCAACTAAGAAAACAGCAGCATTTTTCATATTGGTTTTATTCACATTTAGCACACCAGGTTGTTTAGAGGACTCGGTGGACGATACTGAACTGTATCAAGGAGAAACCAGTACAGTGACTATGGAAATAGTCCACGCAGAATCAGCCGCCAATGCGACTTTGACTTATACGATTGAGATCGAATTATATCACGACGCTGCACCAAATCATGCTGATAATTTCCGCAAGCACACCCAACAAGGCAATTATGACAATGTAACATTTCACCGAATTATTGATGACTTTATGATCCAAGGTGGCGATTTCCAAAATAATAACGGACAAGGGGGCTATGCAGTCCAGTGGTATGGTTATTGTGACGGGGAAGCTATGGAACAAGCATCCGATTGTAGTAGCGAAACGCTTTACACATTACCCGATGAAGCAAATAATAATCTTACCCACGTGCCTTGTATGTTATCCATGGCCAAGACTAGCCAACCAAATACTGGCGGCTCACAATTTTTCATTATGCCCGGTGACATAACTCAACACACTTGGTTAGACGGAATCCACACAGTGTTTGGCAAAGTCACATCCGGCTGCGAGCACGTTACAACCCTATCCGAAGTTGAAACAGGTCAAAACGACCGGCCAGTAGTGCCAGTAATCATTGTCAGCGCTACCGCCTCAGAGTAATGAGATAAGAGGCACATTCATCAACCGCCACCATGGAAAACCACCCATGGACTTGAAGGCCAACATCAGAGGAATCCCTGATTTTCCAATACCCGGTATTTTATTTTATGATATTTCGACAATATTGTCAAATCCATCTGCGCTTGAATACGCAGTAATAGCCATGCAAGAGCAAATATCAGCTTGGCAACCAGACATTATTGCCGGCATTGAAAGCCGAGGATTTCTATTTGCCACACCTCTTGCTATGCGAATGGGCCTGCCAATGATGATGATTAGGAAGGCGGGAAAATTACCTGGTGAGGTAGTTAGCCATGAATACGAATTAGAATACGGCACCGATACAATTCAAATTCAGGCAGATGCTATCAAACCCGGACAAAAAATCGTCATAATTGATGACCTGTTAGCTACCGGAGGGACTATTTGCGCATCTGTTAGACTTTGTCAACAAGTTGGTGGTGAAGTTGTCGGCTGTGGAGTCGTCATCGAATTAGATTTCTTATCAGGTAGAGATGCTTTAGAGGCTCCCTGCATTTCCTTAGTAAATTATTAGTTTTTAGACCATTTAAGCACTTTTGAGTCTAATTGAGGCTCATTTCTTTAAAAAGGAATATAAGACCTCCTTGATTTTAAAAGTATTAACCGTTTATAGCGGGGGGGTAAAAAAATGAGTTTTGAAAAGAATATAGCGAACTATTTCAAGTTCGATGAAAAAGGAGCAACATTAACTGGAGAATTACGAGCAGGTCTTACGACGTTCTTGACGATGGCATATATTTTGGTGGTTAACCCATCTATGCTACATAACTTCGGTCAAACAGGAATACCTTACGACGATGCACTATTTGCAACAGCAATTGCTGCGTTCGTAGGTTGTGTCGTTATGGGTCTTTGGGCTAATTTGCCTTTTGCTCTAGCACCAGGTATGGGTTTGAATGCGTATTTCGTATTCTCAGTAGTACTTGGAATGGGCATTGCATGGGAAATAGCATTAGCTGCAGTTTTAGTTGAAGGATTAATATTCTTGATAATTTCTCTACCACAAGTTGGCTGGAGAACTAAGATGATTAATGCAATACCAAAGGATTTGAAAATCGCTACCGGTGCAGGTATTGGTATGTTCTTGGCTATCATTGGTCTAAGGGAAATGGGTTGGATTCAAGATGACGGTGCAACGCTAGTCAATCTTGCAACAACTGAAGGATTTGGCTATGATCACGGTGCCATAATCAGTATGGTTGCCTTGATTGCTATAGCAGTAATGATGGCAAGAAATGTCAAAGGAGCAATTATCTGGGGCATACTCGGCGCATCAGTTTACGGTTGGATAGTTGGAGCATATGATCCATACAACGACTTCGCTGCAGGCGGCGCAGGCTGGGCATCCAGTACTGCAGAAGCTCCAGCACTAGGCGATATATTTAGCATGCCAAAGATGCCTGAAGAAACACTAGGTGCAGCATTTGGAGCATTTGGCGACATAGCAGACAACCTCGATGATTTCCTATTGGTTATGATTGCATTCTTATTCGTTGATATCTTTGACACAGCGGGAACACTATACTCTGTTGGTCGACAAGCAGGCTATGTTGATGAGGATGACAACTTGATCAACTCAGATGAGGCATTTATGGCTGACGCTTCTGCAACAATTGTTGGAGCAATTACAGGAACTAGCACCACTACCACCTATATCGAATCAGCAGCAGGTGTTGAAGAGGGCGGTAGAACCGGTCTAACAGCAGTTGTTGTTGGGGTTCTAATGCTATCTGGATTATTCCTTTCTGGGCTATTCCAAGCAATTCCAACTTTCGCTGCTGCTTGTGCTTTGGTAATCATTGGTGCAATGATGATGAAGCAAGCCACCGAGATTAACTGGGATGACAAGGAAATCGTTCTACCAGCATTCTTGACTATGGTACTAATGCCGTTCACTTACTCTATTGCTGACGGTATCGCATGGGGGGTAATCTCCTACGTAATAATCAAGATGGGTATGGGTAAGTTTGACGAGCCAGGGCCAATCATGTACGGTATTGCAATCTTCATGACCATGTTCTACCTTGGCCCAGGAGAACTCTCAACCTTCGGTTGGATCTTCGACAAAGTTCTGTGAACTTAGTCGGTAGAGAATACCCAAAGGGAATGAATTTCCCCGTCTAGATTAGTCTCGCCAGCCTTGGCCACGAATGGAGACTTGAGTAATGCACGCTGAATGATATGGGCCTTTACCTCACGCCCAGCACCATTCAGTGCAGTAACGATTTGACGTATGCTAGCAGGACCGTTATCGCGCAACCAAGCGACTATCCATTCAGCTTGCTGATGGTTGTGACGACGCTCTTCACTCCATCGTCTGCCCATGGCGGCTTGTCGACAAACATCTGTTTAAACCCAATCCGAATTACTGGGAATCATGCCTGAAGGGCCAGAAATCCATCGAGCGGCCAATCGTATCGCTAAGGCGTTAGTTGGCAAGACGCTGACGGATGTCGAATTTCATTACAAAACAGTGGAAGGATCTGAACATCTCTTTGTTGACAAAGTAGTAGAATATGTCAAGGCCCGTTCAAAGGGTCTACTTATTTCAGTAGGGGATTATGTCATGTATAGCCATAATCAACTCTACGGGCGCTGGACGGTTAACCGTTCGACAACCAAACCTAAGCCAACTAATCGTTCCTTGAGAGTTTTATTTGGCAATGAAAAAAATACCGCAAGACTTTGGTC